>JABCOJ020000001.1 GCA_013333675.2 Candidatus Saccharimonadota bacterium
CACTACAACTGGGACACGCGTGCAGGCGGCGATACGCACCGCCGAGTTGCATATCCAAAGTGTTACCGTATTACGAAAAAACCATCCGTACAAGTTTGGGGTGATGGTGTTCGCGTCGGATCAAACTCCGGTGTTGTCGCCGGACTACCCGCCACGCAGTACACACGGTCGTCCATTATTACTGCAATGAGTTCTCTCGCCGATAGCGGACAACTCTTCGGCAGCTGGGGCGAATACGGCATGATGACGCCACAGAATGGCGTCATCCGATCGGCGTCAGCCGGTGGACTATCGGGCGTTGGCGTGGGCGCAGCAAACGCGAGCACGTCAGCTGAAGCAACACGCAACAATTTATCATTTGCAAACGCCAATATACCAGGCGGCGGTTACGGAAAATGGGGAACAATCTCGGCACAACCAAACATTGGCGGGCAGTTTACGTCAAACGTGCGCAATCACGCCGGTAATGTATCACTTAGCAGCATGGCGCCCGGCGTTTATAACGCAACAGCACACGTCGTAAAAATCAGCGGCGAAGTTGGTGCAGGCAAATCAATTATCATTAAAAGTGCAGGAACCGTTATTATTGACGGCAACATCACCTACGCGCCGTCGCGCTACCATACGTCAAGCGACATCACGCAGCTCGTCATCGTTGCAAGCAATATTATCATACGAGATAACGTTACCCAGGTAGATGCGTGGCTCGCGGCGACGCCAAACAAAGACAACACGCAAGACGGCATCGTCTCGACATGCGAAGTCGACGAAACGCCAAACCTCACGGCGATTCGTGCGCGCGGCGTTAATTACGCAAACGGGCTCAATGCCAACACATGTAATCGGCAGCTACGCATTAACGGCCCCGTCCTTGCGCGCGAGCTTCAATTGCGTCGGACGTTCGGTAGCGACAGGCGCGGCACAGGTGACATTGACGGTTTCAATGACCCTGCTGAAATTATCAATATGCGCGCCGACGCATACTTATGGGCGGCAAACTATATCTCCAACACGACGGGTAACATCACAACAGATTACACAGTTGAACTGCCACCGCGGTATTAAAGTTAACAGCCCTTACCTGCAACAGAGCGTAACAGCCAAATACAAACACCGCAGCAGCTAAAAGAACTGCTTCTAAGCATACATATGCTAGCAAGATTGTATTACCGTCATAATCTCGCGCAGCGTGCGCCCGCGAATCGCGTGCCCAGTTGAGAGCGGACGCACGGTAATACATGAGTTCACCTGCGCAAGAGCAGTAAAATTGCGCGCCACTAATAGCGGATCAAGTCGTCCGTAGATGATTATTGTCGGAATCGTTGTACGCCGCAACAGTTGTCCCGTCCGTTGGCTAATAATACCTGCACGCAGCGTATTCTCAAATCCTGTAAACGTGTTTTTCGATAACTGCGTGCGCGAAAAACCGAGTGCGCCTAATCTGTCGCCCAGCTCATAGCCTGCTACTACCAAGTCGGGCGTTTTCAATACTTGGCGGTAAACGCTACGCAATAATTTATCTTGACGCAGCCAATCGCGCCGACTACCCGTTTCATCGCGGTAAATCGGCGGCGACACAAGCACCGCTCGGCGTACAATCCCGCGGTACATATGCGAAAACTCTGTTGCTACCAATGCGCCAAACGAATGCCCAATCAGTACGACCGAGCCAGACAATCCCGTTGCTACACAAGTTGCAAGCACATGCCGCGCCTGTTCCGATGCGCGATAAATTGATTCGTCATGCGGCTGCGGTGATTCACCATGCCCGAGCAAATCTACCACAATATAGTTACTCTGTTTCGGCAATTGCGCAAGTAACGGCTGCCACAGCGCGCCCGTATCCGCTAGCCCATGGATCAGTACGTACGTTGTCGTAAACGGACGCCGCAATCGCTTGTATCGCACCGATAGGCGATAGGGAATACGCAGCCACCGGTGAACAATCCTATCCCGCCAGCCGTTACACGCCACTAGTTACCTTCGTCAAGTTCTTTCAGCCGTTCAACGCGATCCTCAGTCGACGGATGCGTCGAAAAGAGTGCCGCCAGTCCTTGCATTGAAAACATATTCGCAAACATGAGGTGTGCCGATGCTTCCTGCGCAGGCGACGCACCAATAGGCGGCTGCGAATATTTCCAATCTTCAAGCTTGCGGAGCGCTCGTGCAAGCGGCTCGCCCGTGCCAAGTACGTCGTGGCTATGCTCATCCGCCAGATACTCGCGGCTGCGCGATACCGCCATCTGAATCATCATCGCGGCAATCGGTGCTAGTATCGCCATTAAAATCATCGCAAGCGGGTTTGTATCCTCGTCGTCCGAGCCGCCAAAGAAAAATGCAAATTGCGCCAAGTAACTAATTGCGCCCGCCACCGTTGCGGCAACTGTCGACACGAGCATATCGCGGTTCTTCACATGTCCGAGCTCATGCGCTAACACCGCCTCAAGCTCGTCGTCTTCTAGGATCTCCATAATACCCGACGTTACCGCCACTGCCGCATGCTTCGGCGAGCGTCCTGTTGCGAAGGCATTTGGAATCGGTGTGTCGACATAATATAGTTTCGGCATTGGCAGGTTATCAAGAGCAGTGAGGCGCTGCACAATCCGCTCAACCTGCGGATACCGATCGCCAAGCGGCTGGGCGCCTTGCATCTTCAGTACAATTGAGTCGCTGAAGAAATACGTCACAACGTTAGAAACCGCTGCAAACCCAAGTGCCAGCAGCATACCGGATCGCCCGCCAATCATATAGCCGACCGCCATAAATAAGACCGTCAGCACTGTCATCAAAAGAGTTGTTTTGAAAATCTGTCGCATATCTCTTATTATATCCGACAACCTTAAAAATAGCTAAAAATGCGCACTGTCGGTTCAGCTCCTCAGCCAAAACACAACCACATTAATTGGTCTTTGGGCTCAGCAACCTAAAACGACACCATGAGAAAGCTCTTATGGATAAACGTATACTAACATCAACCAACTACAAGATTTATGTAAATAATGGACGGCTAGGGGTCAACCATTCTCAAATTATTTAAAGACCCGCTAACTTATCTATGGGTTAGGGCTGTTCCAGGTTAGTTGACTGTACTGACGCATACAAAGTATTGACATTATTAACATAATATGCTACTATTATTACTCATGACACAGACGCTTGTAAGGAACCCTGAAAAAACAGATCAACCCTCGAAACCCTCATCTGCGACGAGACAAAAATTGGGTAAATTTAGTTTTAGTATCGTAGCAGCTCAAGTCGGGCGTGATATCGGAAACTCAAAAGGCTATATCAAAGACGTTAATGATCTTAGAGCGCGTGCACCGCAGAAAACGCAGGAAACCATTACAAAAGATTCTATGTGCATATTAGGAAAAGCCGCGCTTGAAATTGCCCAGATCTATGAACAGCGTGCTGAAACCACTGGATCCAGCTTGGACGATAGGCGCGCTCACATTGCGGAATTCATTAGTGCCTATGAGTATAAGATGGTAGAGGATATTAAAGAAAGAGATCGTAAAAAGAGGGGAGTAAAAGGCAGAAAGTCTCTCGCGACACGTGAGAAGTATGCCAGGTACAACCATGCACTTCGAGAGTTCATTAACGACTGGGGAAGCAGGCTTACTCAAGATGAACTAATACAGTACATGTTCAGTTACCATCCTCGGCGCGCCTTGCTGCAGAAAAATCCAACTGCAAGACGTGAATGGCTAGAAACTACGAAGGCGGATATTGAAGGTGTAAAAATTGAGATGGGTTTTGAGCTTGCCATCGACAGGACTAACATAAGTTGGTACCCCGCGACACCTATACAGGATGCCAAAGGTGTTGATTACATTGTTAATGGGGTGCCGATAGATCTGAAGCGATCCTACTTCAGCGCCCAAGAAGCCCAGTACTATAATAATCTCTATGGTCGCAGCAAAGTAGCCGTCTGTCCAGACATTAAACCAGAGGACTTCGTTGATCCAAAAACAGGTAAGACAATGCTTATACTGCAGAACCCAAAAGCAGTTGTGCCTCGGGTTGAACAATCTCTAAGAAATAGCGGCGTAATCTAGACGAGCTAATCCTTGGTGTGGTAGGATAGCTGGATTATGCCAAACGAGAAATACCTTAACCCTAGTACCGTATCAATACCCAACTCTGAAAGCTTTAGTATCCTCATGGGAGTTGTTGATAGTATTGGTACGGGAAAGTATACAAAGGTATTCGATTCTATAGAGTTATCAGGTAGAAAGGCTATACTATCAGATTCTATAGGCTCTATAGAGCTAGTAGCTAAAGAAGATACACCGTCAGATCTTATAGAGCCTATAGAACTATTGGATAAAGAAGCTATACTATCAAAGGTTCTAGGTGCCTTAGGGAATATCGCAGTACAATGGTCAGAGTATCGTAGGCTCCCTGATGGTACCGGCAGCGAAGCAGTTGGCGTTAGTAGAAATGGCGATGTTGTTATTGCAGTATTTGAGGATAAAGGCAATACGACAATTTCAGTGGTTGATGCATCATTCCTTGGCGGGGATGATGATAACGACAGCAGCAATGACTGTAGCGATGATGATTCCGAGTAGGGTTGTTTGTGTTTGTTGATTGAACCTATTTATTCATCTATATAAACCTATAGACTAGACGCTACCGGCGACCAGCCGATGCCAGCACAACAACTGCCCAACCTTGAATCCTCTACAGCAACCCGATATACTACTAATAAAGACATAAGCACTAACAAAACGAGGGGGCGCTACGACTCAATCCATTAACCGGTTTTGGCATCGTCGGCTGAGCGAAGCGATTATGATTATAAGCGGCGCTATCGTCGGGCTATGCGTGTGGTCTTATATTACCGGGGCAGACGCTACAAACGAGCGGTTATTTGTACCAATAATACCAGGTATTTTCGCAGCAGCAGCATTTATTGCTGCTGCAGTATCCTACGCCATAGCGCCATACCATAAGCTCGCTATGTCGTGCTGGCTAAATTACGCGCTCTGCTGCGTAACGACAGCTGTGCTCGTCGTCGCAACAGGCGGCGTTCATTCGCCGTTTATGAGTTTGCTCGTCATGCTTGCGCCGATTGCCGGCGTGCTTGGTAGGCAAATGGTCGCGCTCTTCGGCGTGCTCACCATTGCATTTGCCGCACAGCAAATTATTATGGAAAGCACGCCTGTCGCGCAATCGCTGCCAATCATCGCTATACTTGCTATTGGCTTCTGCGCCGGCTTGCCGTTTTGGCTGCGCCAATCCGCTGCCGCACACGACGCCGCAAAAGACCGCTCGTATCAAGAGCTCGCCACCAAACTTGATAAGGCAGCGAGCACATCGGAGGTTGTCATTAACGCAATCGGCGACGGCGTACTCGCACTCGACGACAAAGGAACAGTGAAGCTTATCAATCCCGCTGCACAGCAAATGATCGGCTGGGGAGAGCAAGATGCCGTCGGGTTCAATTACAAGACCATTTTGAAATTACAGACGTCAACCGGCACGGACATTTCAGACAGCACCAATCCAGTCATGATCGCGCTCAGCAACAACAAGCCGGCAAAAGACGATACATTAAGCGTGCAAACGCAGTCTGGCAAATCATTTTTGGCGTACATTTCCGTCAGCCCGATCGGCACAGACGATGCGCATGACGGCGTCATTGTCGTATTCCGCGACATCACCGCCGAACGCCGCGACGAGCGCCAGCGCGCCGAATTCGTCAGCACCGCCAGCCATGAAATGCGCACACCTGTCGCAAGCATTGAAGGCTATTTAGGATTAGCACTTAACCCGCAAACAGCCTCGGTTGATGATCGCGCACGCAACTATATCGCTAAGGCGCATGAGGCAGCACAGCACTTGGGGCGGCTATTCTCCGATCTGCTTGACATCAGTAAGGCCGACGACCACCGCCTAAAGAACGACCCGCACATTGTTGACGTTATATCGTTCGTCGGCGACATCACTGAAGGACTTAAGCCGCGCGCTGACGAAAAAGGGTTAACTTTCATATATCGCCCAACGCACAATGAAGAGAACGAAGACGGCGCTAAACAAGTCAGTCCAATTTTTTATGCTAATGTCGATAACGATCATTTGCGCGAAATCGTCCAAAATCTGATCGAAAACGCTATCAAGTATACGCCTGCCGGATCGGTCGCCGTCGACGTCACTGGCGACGAGAAGCGTATCACTATCAGTGTATCCGACACCGGTATCGGTATTCCGCGCGAAGACCAAGCGCACCTATTCCAAAAGTTCTACCGTGTCGACAACAGCGACACGCGCGAAATCAACGGCACCGGTCTTGGACTATACCTGTGCCGCCGCCTCACCGAAACGATCGGCGGGCGCTTGTGGGTTGAAAGCGAATATAAAAAGGGAAGTACATTTTTCGTATCAATTCCGCGCGCCGATAACGTAACCGCGCAGCGCTTAATTAAAGAATCCGCCTTTAAAGCATCAATTGCTGCTACAAAAGCACAGCAACAAAACCAGCCGCTAGCCCAGAACACAGCGCAAGCAGCACTGGCAGTACAGTCCTCGTCCAATCCAGAACCACAGCCAATCGACACACCGCCCGCCACGCCAGACACACAAACCCCCTACACCAACACACCGTTATCGTCAATTGAGGCTAATCCCGAACAATACATCAAACAATTACGCCAACAGGTTTCGCTATCAGTTCCGCCGCGCGATCCACCAAAATAACCGTAAGGACTATGGCTTTTTCACAGCAATATCGGTACAATAGGGGGTAAGATGACAAAAATATTATTAGTAGAAGACGACAAGAGCTTGCGCGAAATCTATAACGTTCGGCTCGGCGCCGAAGGATATGACATTGTGTCTGCCGGCGACGGTGAAGAGGCGCTTGCATTAGCAATCAAAGAACGCCCCGATCTCATCGTTAGCGATGTGATGATGCCAAAAATCAGCGGTTTTGATATGCTTGACATTCTACGCAGCACCACCGAAACCAAAAATGTCAAAGTGATTATGATGACCGCCCTGTCAAACGAAGAACAACGCCAGCGCGGACTAGCACTTGGTGCCGACCGCTACCTCGTCAAATCGCAGGTTGGCATTGAAGACGTCGTCCGTACCGTGCACGAAGTACTTGAGGACGATTCATCGGTTGCGACCGGACCAGCGCCACTTGTATCATCAGATTCTTTAAGCGAGACACCTACCGACACGAGCAGCCAGGAAATAGATACTGCTCCTGCAGCACCCGTATCGCCCGAATCTAGCCCCGTTGCCGCACCCACGGTTGCACCCCGCCCAAATCCGGCATCATCAATACCATTACCGCCACCACGCTCGGCCACGCTCCAAGTGCCTCAACCACACGCCGCCGCACAACCGGTAGCCACAGCTGCTCCTGAGCCGCCGCAGCCAGCGCCAGCACCAACTGCAGCGCCGGCGAGCGCCCC
>JABCOJ020000002.1 GCA_013333675.2 Candidatus Saccharimonadota bacterium
ACACTTATTGTATTATTGCTAAAATCAGATAAGTAACTTTTTAGTGTAATTATTACATCAAGGTACATATTATCACCATTATTCTTTTTAGCAACAAAGGAGCACGTATAGCTGCAATTACTATTAGTGTCTATAATTGTCCAGCTGGTGTCTGTAGCTGATTTTTGAAGAGACTTTAGTATGTCATTTGGTGATCTATTTGGCGGTAACTCAAATATATTTTTAGCACTTTGCCGTGATGAGGGCTCAATCTGCAATAAACTGGTATTATTTCGTGGTGAAATAAATGTATTTAGATGTTTCATCCCCAGCAAATCTTTCCGCCCCATGGGGTCGTTAAGGAGTTGCTCCGCCTCTTTATATACGATGTACTGGGAGATGCGCTCATACCCTATAAGCACGGCGTACAACAAAAATAGGCACGCCGCAATGATGCCAACGATCACGCCAATTCTTCTTAAAATTCGTACAGCTGTAGTTTTTTTGGGTGAAGTTGGTGTGCGCTTGGTGGTCATAACGTGCCCTCGTTACTGCTAATTTTACCCTCATTTTAGCATACGCTCGCTTGCGTGATACAATGAGAAAGTAAAATGGAGGGCGAGCTATGAGGGGTGCGAAAAAAACGAAAACACAAACACGAAACCAGTGGCTAATCATCGTGGTGATTGTGCTGGCAACCGCTTCGCTTACTGCATGGTGGTGCATGCGTAAGGCGGATCAATCGGCGAAAAAGCGTGAACAGTCAACGGCTGCTCTGTCTGACGCAGCGAAATTTAAGCAGCGCTATCCGCAGGTGGCGGATGATAACCGTTTTGCATACGTATCGCCGGATGAAATTAAGCAAATTTTTGAACACGGCAGCGGTCTCGTATTTTTAGGCTTCAAAGAATGTCCGTGGTGCCAAAAACTAGCGCCGATGATTGATGAAGCGGCAAAAGCTGAGGGATTGGATAAGGTTTATTATATGGACATTCGCCAGGCGCGCGCGAATAATGACGCAACATACCAAATGCTGGTCGATAAATTAAAAGGTCATTTAGCAAAAGACGGTAGCGGCAATCCGCGGATTTTCGTGCCAGACGTCACGGCATTGCATGACGGCAAAATTGTCGGGCGGTTTTTACCGGAAACGTCCATTGATGACAAAGGCTTGACGCCCGGTGAATACTGGACGACCGAACGCCGTGCGGATGCGATTAAACAGTTGCGCGCAATTATCGCAAAGACGTGATGATTGTTATTAATAAAATGTCATAATGATACGGAGCAATAGATGAACCGTTCGCAATTATATATTCACATTAAACAAACTTATGGCACTGATCCGGAATCTCTGTGGCAGAAATACCCGAACTACGCAGTGTTTCGGCATGATGACAATCATAAGTGGTATGCAATCGTGATGAATGTGCCGCGCGGTACAGTTGGATTAACGGGTGAGGGCATGGTTGATGTATTAAATCTGAAGCTTGACCCGAACTTGATTGATGATTTGCGAGCGCGGCCAGGTTTTGCACCGGGTTATCATATGAACAAAATGCATTGGGTGAGTATCGTACTGGACGGTTTGGTAGCGGATGAGGAAATCGTTAATTTGCTAGATATGAGTCAACAGGCGACTCGGTAGTCCTGGCATGTAAATTACGTCGCTCGGTATTCGCCTAGAACTGTCACTGTGTGGTTGCTTTGTTTAATTTCGTTAATAAGTTGGCGGAGTTTTGTACCGGCGCAATCAACGACGATGAAAAATTTATATTGCCACGGCTGACCGACGATCGGCTGAGATTGGAGTTTACTTAGATTAACACCAGCGCGAGCGAAAATCTGCAGCACCTCGACGAGTGCGCCTGGCTGATGGCTTGTCGTCACGACGAGCGATGCGTGCGTTGCGTCGGCGGGCGGGTCTGTCTCTTCTAATACTAAAAAGCGCGTGATGTTGTCTTTATCATCTTGGATTGATTCTGCGACAATCGGCAAGTTGTACAATTCAGCCGCTGCCCGCCCGGCAATAGCTGCCCGATGTGGCGTATGCTCGCTCGCAATAAATTCAACTGCGCCAGCGGTATCGAAAAACTCGATCAAGGTAGCTTGCGGCAGGTACTGTTTCAAAAACGATCGGCATTGCGTGAGTGCTACAGGGTGCGAGTATACTTCGGTGATGTCGGTAAGCTTCGCGCCTGGGCGTGTTATCAGCATTTGGTCAATTGCCAGCTTCATTTCGCCGACAATCGGTGTGCCGCATGATTCTATCAGCTGGTACACTTCGTTGATACTGCCAAAAATCGTGTTTTCTACCGCCGTTACAATTGCATCAGCTGCGCCATTAGCGTAGGCGTCAAATGCGTCGCGAAATGTTACGCACGGCACGATTGTTGCCCGCGCGCCGTACCACTGGCGCACTGCTTGTTCGTGGAATGAGCCGGCTTGTCCTTGAATCGCTACGGTAATATTTTTTGATTGGGTCACTGAAAACCATTTTATCACTTTCAGTGCTACTTATAGGACTATTTAAAATGTAACCCTAGACAATTGTACGGGTATGATTTTTTATGGTATAACTAACTGATGGCAAATGACGTAAAACAATGTGTTCATGTGTCGCTTATCGCATTTCGTGATGGTGATAAAATCCTACTAAACCGCCGCGCTGACACGGGCGGTACGATGTGGGAGTTTATTGGTGGCGGCATTGAGGTGGGCGAGACGCCGCATGAAGCGATTCGGCGTGAAATTGCAGAAGAGGTAAATTATACACTGTCTACGGATGATGGCCTGCAGTTTGTTGATGAGCTACGTATCACATACGGTGACGTGCAAGCGACTGTTTATTGTTTCACTGCGCGATTGCCAGGTCTTGATAAGTTTTCGGACAGTGACGAGGTGTTTGTGCGTGATCTTGCATTGTTTAGCCGCGACGAAGCGCTTGAACTGGAATTATTACCGATGACGCGAAAGCTTTTGGAAGGTGGATACATTAGCTAGATGCTTGGTAGTTGCTAGCACGCTAGTAGTACTGCTGGTAGGGTGTTTATGAATAATGATTTAGCAGCGTAAGTTTTGGCAATTTTTTTTAATAGATTATCCATTTTTCAGACAGTATACCATGAGCAAGACTGATTGACGTATTTAATGACTGCGATAATAATGGTTTAAGGAGCATTCATCGTATAAGAGGAGATAATAGGATGACGACACGTAAAAACTTTCGAGCAGCTGTATACATGCTTATAAAGCAGGGTGATAAATATCTAGTAATACGTCGGCATAATACCGGTTATCGCGATGGTCAGTATACTGTGCCAGCTGGACACGTTGACGATGGTGAATCAGCTCGGGCGGCGGCTGTGCGCGAACTTGCAGAAGAAGTTGGTCTGCGGGTAATTGAAGCGGATGCTGAGCTAGTACACGCTATGCAGCGCCACGAAGGTGAGTTTGACTATATAGATTTTTATTTTAACATTGCCGCATGGCAGGGTAAGCCGTGTATCTGCGAACCGGATAAAATGGATGATCTGCGTTTTATGACACTCAAGGAGTTAGAGACTGTCGGCATCCCTGGAGTAATTAGTGCACTGCACGCTATCTCAATCGGCGAAAGATTTTCGAGTTTGGGTGTATAGTTGTGGCAATTGAAACTATATTCAGGCTAATTTAATAGGCAGCCATGAGTTATGGTAAATGAGCTTGTGCTAGTGATAGGTGAATATGTGGTATGGTATATTCTTGTTGTAGTACAGAAAATATACGGAGACACATTCGAGAGAGTGGTTTTATAAAAATTACGAGGGAGAAGTAGGCGCTGTGTGTGAAACTGAAAAGAATAGTAATAGTAGAGCGGAATTACTTATCGCAACAAGTAACCAAGCAAAATTAGCTGATTTTAAGCTGTACCTGAGTGATGATTATACTGTGCTTGGTATTGATGATATTGGTATAAAGCTGGAAATTCCTGAAGGAATTGACTCAATTGAAGATAATGCGATTGCTAAAGCGAGGGCATATGCAGTAAAAACCAGATTGATGTGTTTGGGCGATGATACAGGATTTTTTATCAAAGAACTGAATGGCGAGCCGGGTGTGGCGCTGCGCCGTTGGGGCGGAGAACTGCCGGAAGAAACGACTGGCGAGGAATTCTGGGATTATTTGCGGCAGAAAACGAGGGGGCTGAAAAATCTTGATTGTTATTTCAAGCAGTGCGTCGCGATTGCATCGCCGAGCGGCGAGATCAGGGTAATGCATAATGTGAATAATGGCGTGCTGAATCGGGTAAAATTACAACAGCCATATAATGGAACGGATTATCCGCTAGCGGCGGCGTTTGAGTCGCGCGATCGAAAAAAGACGTGGGATGAGATGAGCGACGACGAAAAGCGTGCGTTTGACAGAGCCTTCATTCAAAAGTTGAAGCAAGCGATAGCAGCGTTATCGTAAATAATCTTGCGTGTTTGTGCGGAAGCTTAAAAAAGTTGTAATATATAGTGGTATGAGTGCCGTCCACGGAATCATTACGCATCAAACGAATCGCCCGACAGACTATTTGTATCGGTTGTCGCTTAAGGCACTGATTACGAATGCTAATGGTGATATTCTGGTCGTGAAGGAGACAGGGCGCCATTACTATGATTTACCGGGCGGCGGCATGGATCATGGCGAAGATTTTTACCAGGCGCTAGCGCGAGAATTGGCAGAAGAGGTAAGTCTAAGCGGCAAATTCTCGTACCAAATTATTGATATTGATCAGCCAGCATATCTGGCGGAACATAATTTTTGGCAAGTACGATTGGTTTTCGCTGTGTCGCAATCTGGCGGGCACTATGCACCAGGCATTGATGGCGACGAAATTGCATGGCTACCGCTTAATTATTTTGAACGATCAAAACACGAGGTAGAGCGGCGGATTGTTAGGTATTGGCGTGCGGCGTTCAAGAAACAAGTTGCTGTGCAAAGACATAAATAATAAGCAGTTTTTACAGCTTGCTTGTAAATAATAGTATCTTACGATTTATATTAAAATAATAGGTGTTTTTCGCGGCGGTTATTGTGAGGAGGTATTTATCCATTCTGTTACAATAATCATATGGACATCGCTGCAGTTGACCAAACTTTGCGCCAGTTAGCGGTCGGCGACGAAAAATATGCGGCGTTTCAGCGACGAATCGTTAATACAAATAAGCGCGTGTACGGCGTGCGCACACCGGCGCTCCGGCATCTATCAAAGCAGCTGGCACGCTATGGGATCGGTGCGGCTGGAGGTGATGGCAATAATGAAACGCCGCCGCTGAACGCTGCTGATATACGAATATTTTTACGCGAGCTTGACGAGACAGTTTACGAACAGGTGCTGCTGGGCGGTTTACTTATCAATTATACGAAAATGAATGACGAAACGATGATTGATTTGATACGCTGCTATTTGCCGTTGGTTGATAGCTGGGCAGAAATTGATACTTTTGTTGAGCGCCGCGTGCGGTTCCGGGCAGATGCTTGGTGGAATTTTGCATGCGAGAATCTTCATCAGGACGGCGAGTTTTCCGTCCGTTATGGCGTGATTATGCTGATGAGTAATTTTTTGACGCTGGACAGTATGAGCCACGTGTTTACTGAGTTGCGAACTATCACGCATGACGGTTATTATGTCAAAATGGCGATAGCATGGCTGTATGCTGAAGCGGCGTTGGTTAGTTTCGACCAGGCAATGAACGAACTGCGCAACACACGAATTGACGTATGGATCAAAAAGAAAGCGCTGCAAAAAATGAAAGAATCGCGCCGGTTTACGCCGGAGCAGCAAGCAATAATTGCCAAAGAAAGGTTCGGGCGTTGACGTGATGATGGATTCGCCATCAACGGTTGATCCGGCGCAACTAAAGGAGTTGGGGTTATGAGCGCAATGTATGATCGACACGAAGTTAGTGTAAAAGTAGCGCTGTATAGCAGCGACGGCAAGCGTGTGCTGCTGATGTATTATCCGCACGATGATGGCTTTGGCTTGCCGGGCGGGCATATTGACGCTGGCGAAACGCCTGACGTGGCATTAGAACGGGAGCTGCGCGAGGAGCTGGGTATCGCGGTTGACGCTACTCCAGCGGACTTTTATGTGCGCTACCCGCAGGACAATACCGTCAAAGATCATAAAATTATTCTTAGTTATACGGCTACAGTTGACAGTAACGTTGAACTGCCAGACCGGGCGTGTGATGGCGGCGAGGAACGTATAGTTTGGCTGACGCGAACAGAAGTCGAAGCT
>JABCOJ020000003.1 GCA_013333675.2 Candidatus Saccharimonadota bacterium
GTGTCTCAGTTCCAGTCTGGCTGGTCATCCTCTCAGACCAGCTACGGATCGTCGGCTTGGTGAGCCATTACCTCACCAACTACCTAATCCGACGCGGGCCGCTCCCAAAGCGGATAAATCCTTTGATCCGAAGATAATATGCGGTATTAGCTACCCTTTCGGGCAGTTATTCCTCACTTTGGGGCACGTTCCCACGCGTTACTCAGCCGTCCGCCGCTCGCCGACAGGGTGCAAGCACCCCTCGCTGCCGCTCGACTTGCATGTGTTAGGCACGCCGCCAGCGTTCATCCTGAGCCAGGATCAAACTCTCCATAAAAGATGTTTCATTGATTTGAAACGTCTATCTTACTCAAAAATAGACTGACGATGATTATTGCACAATTAAATTGTTAAACAACACTGCGCCTAACTGCATAACAGAACTACAGTTTCTTCCATCTCGCAACTAGACTGTCCATCATTGTAGCGCGATTTTTTTAGCAAGTCAACACTGTTTTTTGGCTATTTTGTAGTGTAAAATACAATAATACCAGCAAGCGCGCCAATACATACACCAACAACCACTTCAAGCGGCGTATGCCCGTCCGCTACATGAGGCTCTTTTACTGCTATGTTTGACTCTTTCAAGATACGCTTAATAACCGCTCCCTGTTCGCCAACTGAATGGCGCACCATCATAGCATCGTACATAACGACAAGCGCCAAAACCGCTGCGAGACCAAATAGTCCACTATCAACGCCGTCTCGTAGCGCAATAAGTGTCGCAATCGACACAACTGTTGCACTGTGCGCACTTGGCATATTACCGGACAAATACAGCCGATCAAACACCTGCAAACTGTGCGCTTTTACCGCTGCCGTAATATATTTAGCGCCTTGAGCAATAATCCATCCAACAGCAACCGCTACTAAATATGGAGATATCGTCATATTACACGCTAGCCTTCGTCTTCTCCTGAATCGCGCATAATACCGATTGACGATACGCTATCATCGTCGCTAAGCCGCATCACACGCACGCCTTGCGTTGTACGCCCCAGCGTTGGTATGTCGCCCAGCCCGACACGAATCGTTTGTCCGCCTTGGCTGATAATAATCGCTTCAACCGCGTCTGATTCAAGCGTTTGCACCGTAACGATCGGACCAGTTTTTGCTGTAACTGTCGCCGCCTTAATGCCAACGCCGCCACGCTTATGACTCGGGAAATTCGCTACTTTCGTAATTTTTCCATAGCCATTTGCGCTCAAGACCAGGAGCGTTTGATCTGCTGATGCTACAACATCCATGCCAACTACGCTATCATTTGGGCGCAGCCGCACGCCGCGCACGCCGCGCGCCGCTCGCCCCATTGGTCGGCATTCTTCTTCGTTAAACCGTACCGCTTGACCAGCAGATGTTGATATAATCACATCACTTTTGCCATCAGTCTGTTTAATCCAGCGCAGTTCATCGCCATCA
Organism: Candidatus Saccharimonadota bacterium; assembly: GCA_013333675.2. Taxonomy (GTDB): domain Bacteria; phylum Patescibacteriota; class Saccharimonadia; order Saccharimonadales; family Saccharimonadaceae; genus Saccharimonas. Next base: position 1,459 of record JABCOJ020000003.1, read on the forward strand.
TCTAGGTTGATCGCGATCAACCCGTTTGTTCGAATATTTGCGTAGTCAGAAACTGCTGTCTTTTTTACAGTACCCTTAGTTGTCGCCATAAACAAATAGCCATCACTTCCCGCATCTTTCGCGAGGTTAATGATTGATGTAATTTTCTCTTCAGGCTGCAATTGAAGCAGGTTAACCGCTGCGACGCCCTTAGCCGCAAGGCTCGCTGCCGGCACCTCATACGCCTTGAGGCGGAACACGCGGCCTTTATTCGTGAAGAACAGCAGCCAATCGTGCGTACTGGCCGGCACAAGCTGATCAATAACATCTTCCTCTTTTGTCGTCATGCCGCGTTTACCCTTACCGCCGCGGTTTTGACGGCGATAGTCGCTCGCAAGTGTCCGCTTAATGTAGTTTTCTGTTGTTACCAACACAACAGTATCCTCTTCTGGGATTAGTTCCTCATCGCTAAACTTACCAACTTCTGTGTTGATAATTTTACTACGACGATCATCACCATATTTCTCTTTAATCTCAAGAAGTTCTTCTTTAATAATGCGCAAAATTTCACTCTCATCCGCCAGGACTTTTTCGAAATATGCAATTTTCTTACGCAGCTCAGCCAGCTCATTCTCAATCGCCTCGCGCTCTAAGCCCGTCAAACGACGTAGCTGCATCGCAAGAATTGCCTTTGCTTGAATAACGCTCAAACCAAATTTCTCAATCAACGCCTTTTCGGCCTCATCTTGCGTCTTGCTGGCGCGAATCGTTCGAATTACTTCATCAATATGATCAAGCGCAATTTTGTAGCCCTCTAAAATATGCGCCCGCTCTTTTGCCTTGCGCAGTTCATATTCTGTACGCCGCCGCACCACTTTTTGGCGATGCTTGATAAATTCATGCAGGATATCATGCAGACCAAGCACTCGCGGCTGCAATGCCACTGGATTCGTACCCGTCTCAACAAGCGCTAGCATATTGTAATGGAAATTCGTCTGTAACGCCGTTAGTTTATAGAGCTGATTTAGTACTTTCTTTGGATATGCATCCTTTTTTAGCTCAATCACTACGCGAACACTACCACGCGCCGATTCGTCGCGCAGATCGCTGATTGTCGTGAGTTTCTTATCGTGTACTAGATCAGCAATTTTTTCAATAAGCGTCGCCTTGTTAACACCGTAAGGCATCTCTGTTACGACAATTTGATGGCGTCCGCGCTTTGCTTCCTCAATATTTGCCACTGCACGAATCGTCACGCTGCCGCGACCGGTCGCATACGCCTGGCGCATTGGCGCACCGCCATACACAACCGCCCCTGTTGGAAAGTCAGGACCCTTAATATACTTCATTAAGTCGTCAAGCGTTGCCTCTGGATTATCAATTAACGCTACCGTTGCGTCAACGATCTCGCCGAGGTTATGTGTCGGAATGTTTGTTGCCATACCAACAGCAATGCCAACTTGCCCGTTAAGCAGCAGATTTGGCAACTTCGCTGGCAATACAACAGGCTCCCGATGCGTCGCGTCGTATGTATCGCGAAAATCAACCGTTTCTTTGTCGATATCCGCCAAAAGCGCCTCGGACACACGCGTCATTTTTGCTTCAGTGTAACGCATTGCAGCCGGCGGATCTCCATCCATAGAGCCAAAGTTACCCTGGCCTTGCACAAGCGGATAGCGCCCGACCCAATCCTGCGCCATACGCACCATTGCATCATAGATTGACGAGTCGCCATGCGGATGATATTTACCCATCACTTCACCGACGATCTGAGCGCTCTTAACTGTCTTTGAGGCCGGACCAATGCCCATTTTATCCATCACATACACGATACGACGATGCACCGGCTTCATGCCGTCGCGCACGTCAGGCAGCGCACGATCAACGATGACCGACATTGAATACCGCAGGAAATTGTCTTCCATGACATCTTCAACGGTACGAATTTCAACAGTCTTTGAATGGCTATGGTCAGTCTGCGTCAGCACCTCGCCTTCTACCGGTTTATGTTCTTGTTGCTGCATTGCATTATCTTCGTTCATATTAGACATCCAATTCCTCAAGACTCATTTTCTTTGCATTTGCTTGAATAAAGTTTTTGCGCACCTCGACCTCATTACCCATCAATTTAGTAAAAATCGCATCAGCACGCTCTGCATCTTCAAGCCGAACCTGCACCAAAACACGATTTTCCGGGTTCATTGTTGTTTCCCATAACTGATCAGCATCCATCTCACCAAGACCTTTGTAGCGTTGTAACGACGACTCGCTCAACCCTGCTTGTCGAACGAGCGGCTCGTTCGGATCAATCGCGACACCTTTTTCTTTGCGAGCAGCAATCAATTCCTGATACTTTACATCAAGTGCTTCCTCATTATACAAATACTCCTGTTTATGCTGCGATAGCTTCAACTTAAATAGTGGCGGCTTTGCGAGATAAATATGACCACCTTCAACAACCGGACGCATATACCGAAAGAAGAATGTCATAAGCAGTGTCGCGATGTGGCTACCGTCAACGTCGGCATCGGTCATAATCACAACACGATGATAACGCAAACCGCGCATATCAAACGCATCGCCGATACCGACACCCATGCCCTTTATCAAGCTTAGTATCTCGCGATTTGCATACATTTTATCAAGACGAGCCCGTTCAGTGTTCAAAACCTTGCCTCGCAGCGGCAAAATAGCTTGTGTACGACTGTCGCGCCCCGTCTTCGCTGAACCGCCAGCTGAATCGCCCTCAACGATGTAGAGTTCGCACTCAGCTGGATTCTTACTTGAACAGTCTGCTAATTTACCAGGCAGGCTGGCGCCATCAAGCGCACCCTTACGAATCACATTATCACGTGCAGCTCGAGCTGCCTTGCGCGCTCTAGCTGCAAGCAATGCTTTATTGACAATCTTCTTCGCAATCGCTGGATTCTCTTCCAGAAAATACGCAAAGTATTCATTCATTACTTGTTCGACATATCGCCGCACCTCTGGATTGCCAAGCTTATTTTTCGTCTGGCCTTCAAACTGCGGATCGGGCAGCTTCACCAAAATAACCGCCGTCAAACCTTCGCGAATATCATCGCCGGATAAATTGTCTTCTTTTTCTTTTAGCAAATTATTTTTGCGCGCATAATCGTTTATAACGCGCGTGAGTGCCGACCGAAAACCAACTAAATGCGTACCACCGTCCGGAGTTAACACATTATTTGCAAACGGTTTTACTGTTTCAACATAGGAATCATTATACTGGATTGCTACTTCAACCATCGAATCATCAACTTGCTTTTCAACGTAGAAAATCTCGTTACCAAGAACGTCCTTACCAACATTGAGATTCTTCACATAACTGCGAATGCCGCCCTCAAAATAAAATGCCTGGCGCTCTTTGGTGCGCTCATCATAAACCGTCACATACACGCCTTTTGTTAGATAAGCCTGATGGCGCAAATAGCTCACGACCCATTTATAGTCAAATTTCGTCGTTTCTTTGAATATTTCAGGATCAGGATAAAACGTAATCCGCGTGCCGCGCGTCCAATTCTCGTCCGTTAACCGGCTTTTCTTAAACGGCACGACTGTTTTGCCTCGTTCAAACTCAATTCGATATATTGAACCGTTTTTTGCGACTTCAGCGATCATTCGACTTGACAAAGCATTCACTACACTTGAGCCAACACCGTGCAATCCAGATGATACCTTATAGCCACCGCCGCCAAACTTACCGCCAGCATGCAGCACAGTTAATACTGTTTCAAGCGTGCTCAAACCAGTTTTCGGATGCTTATCTACCGGTATGCCACGCCCGTCATCGGTAATCGTAACACCACCATCTTCAAGGATTCGCACGTCAACACGCGTACCATGACCAGCAATTGCTTCGTCTATAGAATTATCGGCAATTTCTTTAATTAAGTGATGAACACCGTCGTAACCCGTGCTTCCAATGTACATGCCTGGACGCTTGCGAACCGGGTCAAGACCTTCAAGAACCTGAATTTGTGAACCATCATAAGAACCGTCGTCTTTTTGTTTAGCCATATGGAATCTCCCTCGCTTACTGTCAACTCAGATTATTCATTTCTACACCGATTATACCATAAAAAAAATTGTTCATTCAAGTTATTGCTATCTGTAAACGCATATGCTAAACTAATAGTCAAATGAGAGTTATCTCAGAAATTTTAACACAAAAAAAGGTTGCACTATGTTTAGAAAGCTTGTATCAAACCTTTCGTTTAGCCCTGCACTCGTCGGGCAACTAGGGTTTTATGCTAAACGCCTGAGAAAAGAGGAAACAACACGCCGCCTTGGGCTTATATTTACTGCTCTCGCGCTTATCGTCCAGTCATTTACGATGCTTCAAGCACCAGAACCAGCAAGCGCAGCCGATGCGACTGACATGGTATACGGCGGCACTCACACGCCAGATGCTGTCATGTCCAGCTACGACCAGAACGTCAACAATATTCGTGATCTGTATACCGCCATTGGCATTTCTCGTGCCGACATCCAACGAGCAACTGGTAATTTAGAATATCACCGCAGCAGCGAAGGGTTGTATTCCTGGGGCATGAAGCCTGTTTTTGGCGCTTCAAGCGGCGAAGGAAGCTATACCGTGAAAACGAGCGGCGGCACGCGTACTTTTTATTACCGGCCGCAACGGCTTTGGGGAAATAGCGGTTCTTATTCTGCCTACGTCGGGCGATCATCGTCAACTGGCTTATGGTTCGGTATTATGCGCTCGTGCGGCAACTTAATCACGTTTACTATCCCGCCGCGACCAGCGTGCCCTCCAGGTCAAGTGGGAACCTATCCTAACTGTTCAACGCCACCTAAAAACCCAACCTCAACGTGCTCAGCACTTGACATCAAAAAGAACGGAGATACCTATCAATTCACTGGCAGCGGGGTTGTTACGGATGGCGCGACGATTTCAAAGTATATATTCCAGGTATATCGCGATAACGCACTTGTTAAGACGATAGAGAGTAGTTCAAGCGTCGCAACTTATACGGAGAAGACTCCCGGCAGTTATTCGGTCAAATTAACGATCAAAACATCGCTTGGCGATAGAACGAGTGCTGGGTGTACCAAAGGATTTACAATCGCCCCGCCGGCAAAATGCCCGCAAAACCCAGCCCTGCTCAAGACAGATCCAAACTGCCAACCGTGCCCCGGCGACTCAACGATTTGGATCAACGATACAAAATGCAACGCTGAAATTATTCAAACCAAGACCGCACAAAATACATCGCAGAACAACACCGATGCCACAACGATTACAGCAAAGGCCACTGATCAGATTGTATACAAAATTAACGTTACCAACAAAGGGCTAAAAGCGACAGAATACACGATCAAGGAGGATCTAGCCGACGTTTTGCAATATGCGAGCCTAGAAAACACTGGCGGCGGCACGCTTACAGACGACAATTCATCAGACGGAATCGCGACAAAAACACTGCTGACATGGCCAAAAGTAACATTAAAACCAGGCGAAACACAGACGCGCATATTTAGCGTAAAACTCGCGAGCACGATTGCTGCAAAAGGCGCCGGCACAGGCAACCCAAATTCCTACGACTGCGTCATGACAAACACGTTCGGAAGCACTGTCAATGTCAACGTTGATTGCCCTGTCCAAAAGAAAGTTGAGTCAGTTGTCGCCCAGCTGCCGCATACTGGCCCCAACGAGAACATCGCATTCGCAGCAATTATATTCGCCGTCGTTACATTCTTCTACGCACGCTCGCGCCAGCTGAAAAAAGAAGTACGCTTAATACGCCGCGACTTTAATACTGGCACAATTTAACACATATTTTTAAAACAAGGGGTGGTATATGAACAACGAAAAGTTACCAGGATCAACCGAAAAAAGAGAGTCATTAAATGAGTCACGTGAGCTCACTGCCGAGCAGCACGAAACTGCGAACGAGAACCGTGAACGAGAATCAACTCGCGAAAATAAAGCAGAAAGGCTTGAAAACGCGCGCCGCGAAACGCTTGAAGCTGTTGCAAAAGCCGAAAAAGAGAATCGCAAAGAGACAGAGCAGAGCGACCCATCACCAGCTGAACGACGCAAAGGACCAATCTCTAAACAGGAACGGGAAAAAGCGTTCGCAAAAACGATGGACGAAGTGCAATCTCACATGTCAGCGCCAAGTCGCACCTTCAGCAAAATTATTCATAACAAAGCCGTCGAAAAGACTAGCGAAATTGTCGGTAATTCTGTTGCGCGACCAAACGCTATTTTGTCAGGAGCCGTTTGCTCGTTCGTTCTCGTGCTCATCACCTATCTCGTAGCGCGCGCATACGGTTACCAATTATCAGGCACTGAAACGATTGCTGCTTTTGGTCTTGGGTGGGTCGTCGGGCTCGTCTACGACTATTTCCGGCTGCTCATTATTGGTAAAGATAGGTAGGGTGCCAGACTAAAAATCCTAGGAAATTATCTTTCGCAAGGTAGACTGATTCTATAGTTGCGCTTTTTCATCTTCTATTCTTAAAAACTCTTACAGGTTTACTGCCTTTACATCGGTAAACTACCGCAATTTTATCGTCACTTCATCGTCCTGGCGGGATAATATTGCGTCTATACGCCCATCAGACGACCGCTGCAATGGTTGTTGTGGCGACAATACTGTCATCCCAGCTTGCGACACAGGGGGCGGCGTGACAGTATTGAAATTGTCTCGTAAGCTAGCGGTATCTGACGTAGGCATTAGACTACTCGCCGGTTGCGATAGAGAGGCTGGCGGCTGATTTACCAACCCGGGACGCGGCATTTGCTGCGGAGGTATATTACTATTGCCATATTGAGCCGCCGACTGGTTAGTAGGCGGAGAGCCGCTCACTCCCGAAGTTGTACCTGACTGGAATGGATTACTCATTGCCCCAGAAGCGGCCGCTGGAGACGGACTCACTGGCGAAGCGACCGGCTGTGGCGGCATCATTTTGCCCGCAGCACTCGCAGCGCTCGCTACCGGTGAGCGCCCGCTTCCTCCCGTCATCTGCTTACGCTTGGCAAGCCACTCGTCTAAAAATGACGAGCCGCCAGACTTTGGCGCGCCAACACCACCAGGCTTCGCCCCAGCGGATGAAACCATACCTGCTCTTCCCGTCTTCGGTCCGGACTGCGCAGCATCTGCTGTTTTGAGCCGCTCGAAGATTTCTCGTTCCACCTGCGCACGCGGATGTCCATATTTTACTGCAGACAACCGCTTCAGCGCATCACCAAGCTGCTGATTACTCTGCCCCATAGGCGGAACCCAGCTCATACTAAACGGCGCCGAAGGCACACCTTCTATCTGCGCCACGCAAACCGACTCAAAGTTTGGCAACTTCGTCAGATCTTCCGCGTCAAACACCGGAGTATAGCGCTTTACCATAATCTCTGCGTCAGTAATACCAATACGCCCGGTGATCGTCGTGCCAACGTTACCTAAAATTGCTTCACGCAGGCTTTCCTGTAGCTGTGTCATAAACTGGTTACCAAGCACCAAGCTTAACCGGTACTTACGCGCTTCGCTAAGGATAGTTTCAAAGCTATCGGTCGCAAAGTTCTGGAACTCATCAACATACAACGTGAAATCTTTACGTTCTTCCTCTGGTATGTTTGCGCGAGCCATTGCTGCTGCCTGGAACTTCATCACAAAAATAATACCAAGGAGCTTCGAGTTCAAGTCGCCCATCTTCCCCTTTGATAAGTTTGCGAGCAAAATTTTACGATTATTCATAATATCCGCAAAATTAAATCCGCTCTTCTTTTGCCCGATAATATTTCGCATCGCATCATTAGAGATAAATGGCCCAAATTTTGATACGACCCAGCTAATAACTTCACCCGCTTCGCTTGACCGCTGCGACGCCGGGAACTCTTTCGTCCAGAAGTCAAGCACTTGTTGGTCGGTAACATATTTCAGCTTACTCTTCATAAATGCATCGTCGATAAGCAATTTTGGAATATCAATAAACGTACCACCGCCCGGATCGCTCATCAGTAACAGCGCGCAGTTTCGGAATATATGTTCAAGACGCGGACCAACGATTCCCGTATGCCCAGGGTCATACAGTCCATACAGCATCCCAATCGCCTCCTGCACCAAAAAGTCTTTTTGGTCGGGGTGGTCAAACTCAAACATATTCAGTCCGATCGGATTGTCCATGTCGCTTGGGTTGAAGTAGACAACATCCTCAACGCGTTCCTTCGGCACTTTACTTAAGAGCGCCTCTGCCGAGTCTCCGTGCGGATCGACGAACGCAAAACCACGACCATCCAGCATATCTTGATACGCCAGATTCTCTTGCAATACAGACTTTCCAACACCAGTCTGACCAATCACGTGGATATGGCGACGGCGGTCTTTATCACTCAAACGAATCGGCTTTTTAACACCGCGAAACTCGTTATAGCCAAGCAATAGCCCCGTCTCCATGACTTGCGTCGGACCATCAACCTGCTTGCTCATCTGCCGCTTCACTTGCGATGTTGGTATGCTGTTTTGATCCGGCAGATGAAATAACGTTGCCAGCTCTACACTGTTCAATATATTCTGGTTAACCTGCTGCGGGAAGAATCTAAAGATAAACGATGAGGTTAGCTCTTCGATATTCTTTGACAGATTAAACTTAAATCCATTAAACGTTGGCGAGTCAAACAATGCAAACGCTGCAACAATATTCTTCAAAACACCCTGCGAACGTGCCGCCGTATTCGACGACACGACCACGCGAACCAAAACCTCATAGCCAGGGTACCGCGTTTTTTCTTGAATCGCCTCAACCGTTGCCTGCTCAACTGCATTTAATTGTTTATTTTCTTCGCCGGGACCTTTATTACCATCAGTCGATCCAGTTGGCGGCTTCCATAGCGCCTCCATCAATTCGTTTGGCGAGAAAAACGAACCAAGCGGAGATTTCTTACCACTCTGTTTATCTTTAATAATTTTCTCAGCCATTGACACGGCGACCTTCGACCAGTTGTCGCGCGCCGGGCGAATCAAAAATTGCAGCCCAATACCATCTTCACGTCCTGCTGCCGAAATCGCATTCAGCAAAGCACGCGACGCATCGCGCTTCGACTCCATGTAAGTTGCAATCGGATATGAGTAATGCTTCTTAAGCGTAAATTCACCGCCAATCGTCCCGCTCATCTTTCCCACTTTACTAAATACCGAGTGCTCCGTTACCTCTTCAAGTCGCGCTGATGGATATGCCGCTGCCACCGCCTGGCGCACAACGCTTGTAAGGACCGTTGGTACGACAGCATAATAATACACAAGTCCGTCGCGCGCCACGATTTCAAACGACAGATGGCGCTGACCGTAGATTCGGCTCTTAAATCCTTTCGTAGCAGTACTCGCAATAATGTTATACATCACTTGCGCCTGCGACAAGACCTCTTCGGTCAAGTCGCGCTTGTCGCGATTTTCACCTGCAATGTCGTCGCTCGCCGGTGGCAGATGAATTAAAATCGGCACCATCTTCAACCCGCGCTCGTAGTTCTTTGCTTCACGCAATGTGCCGCGATACACGAAAAATATAACTGTTGCACCAGCCGCAATCAATGCCGCCGTAACAAAAAGTACTATTAGTGCGCCCACTCTGCCCCCATACTAATCTTCTGCCTGCCCTATCACTCGCCCATAGCGCTGCCTGATATACTCTATTTGCAGCTTACTTATTTCATACTCGCGCCGATATGGATCGTCTTTCGTCTCAGCTAAAATCTTCTTCGCTTTATCGACCCATTCCTTCTCAATCAGATCGTCATCGTTTGCTAGCATAACCGTCGTATCGTCCACAGCGCCCGCATTGTTATCCGACTGCGCAGACAATACCGGAGTAGGAAGTGCAGGAGCTGCCGCCATCGCAGCTTGAACTGCTTCCGCCCGAACAGACCCAATCTCACGGCGATTTTCAACGCCGCTCTGCGCCACTTCAGGAGAATTTTGCGCCGCACCCGCCTCATATTGAGACGCTGCCGGCTGAGTTTCGCCAATTGGCGCTAATTGTTCCTGCTGCCTAGGTTCCATATCTGTTAAATTATACCATAAGAGCAACCAATATTACTAGCGCTTGTATACGTCCAAAACTTCCTGGACTCCTCTGGGTTTAATTTTAGCATGTTGGTGTAGGCTCTAAGCGGCGGGATTTGGATGTTTGGCTGGATTGGGTCGCGGTGGTTGAAGTGGGGGCGCTTAGTGTTGTAGTAAAGCAGCCAATTGGTTAGTTCATGGTTGAAGCGGGGAATGTCTTCAAATAGCAGCATTAGGTTAGGGTCAATGTATTCTTCTTGGATAGTGCGGTTATAGCGTTCAATCTTGCCGTTATAGATCGGCTTTCTAACATAGTTCCAGAAATGCGTAATGTTTAGCTCGGCTAACTTGGTATGGAACTTGTCATGAAATTCGCCGCCATTGTCTGTTTGGATGCGGCTAATCTTGAAGGGAGCTACTACTAGCAGCTTGTCTATAAAGTCGCTAGTTACTTGGCTGCTGAGCTCTTTATAGGCGTAAGAGTAAGCAAAAGAGGAAGTATAGTCTATCGCAGAAACGATGTAGCGCCGCACTCCGCGATGCATCTTAACAACACAATCCAGCTGCATTAAATCGCCTGGCGCTTTAGGGTAATAGCTGCCGCGTCTTAGCTTTGCCTGCCGGTTGTATTTATACGAACGCAGCTTGCCGGTTCCGAGCGTAATAGCTAAGCCGCTGGCGGCTAGCCAGCTTCCCGGAGGCTTTTAAATGCCTCAGGATGCGCCCGATAGAAGATTCGGAGATAGCCGGGTAATTATGTTTCTGGCAGTAACTATTTAGAAATGGTTTTAACTTACTCTTGCCAAGTCCAGGGTAGAGCTTACCGCAGGCGGATAATCTCTTCGTTAACCTGAGAGGGTATTTTGCTCCGCCTTACGCGGCGCGGTTTGGTGCTTTTGGGAACCAAAGCGCTAGGACGCTTTCTAGACGCCAAGTAGCGCTTCTGCCAAGCATAGACGGTGCTGCGGCTAACTGAGAAAGCATCCAGAGTGGACTTGATACCGTACTTTGCCTTATGCTCCAGCACCTTGACGCGAAATTCGGTTACAGCTTTAATAGATACGGGTATATTGGTGTAGTATTTCATAGCAACAATATACCCTTTTTGGAGAGACTTAGCCGGTCTCATTTTTTATACCCTCCACTCGCCCCTTACGAGATTAATACTTTAGCGGGAGGAGTCTAGGGGGTTTTTGAGCTTGTGCAGGGCTTGCAAAGGTTTACCGCTGTTTATAAACATAGAATATTGCCACCGCCTCAAACACAACAACGAGTATAATTTCATACAATTTCAGCCCGCCGATAGACTGCACGGCCACAAGAATAATCGGCAAGAACGCCAAAACACTCCCGTATGCGATTGACCGAGAGAAAAGAGTGTTAGTGCGATCATTCAATTTGCCCTTACCGATACGCATGACAGCAAGCCGTACGCCATATAGTAAAAACGTCAGCACCCCAAATACCGACACGTATAAAAGTAGAAATACCAACAGTATGATCAATGGGCTTGAATGCGAAGGAGTAGACGATTGCATGATGGCGAGAACCCCAACGATTGAACAAACCGTCATAAAAGCTACTATGCGTTTCAACATACTATTATGATACCACCGCCCTTAAAGGCATATAAGCAGTTTCGCGAAAAACGAAACACCTTTCTAAACAACTATTAGGGTCGCCGCTAGCTGCTTATAGCCTAATTGACCGCTCGCGTGACGCGAGCATCTAGTCTTGCGATTGCGAGTCTATTATCTACGCACCTGATTCTCTCCGACGATCGCTTCGTCAAGGATTTATCAGGTGCGCAGCGCTCAAGCTTTCGCGCGCTACAACGCCAAGGATGTATATCCCGGCGGAGCTTAGGTGGTATCACGTATCGTATAAAATACGAACTTTTATTTTATGAAAAATTTCTTCACAGAACGTTCATAAAATAGCATCTGTGCTGCCACCTAGTTTCCGTCGCACAACGTAACTTTCACAAGGTGTTGTATTTTTAAGTTGTTAATGTTTGCCGCTTTTTGTCTTTGTCAAAGCTATGTTTCAATACTAGCACAAACAGCGCCATACGTCAATATATTCGGTATTAAATTCGTAGATATATTTACTATGTTGTATTTTATTCATCAATATCACCTCTGTTTTATGTTATTTATGTTAGATCAATATATATGTTGTTAGGTACACAACAGTTAGAAAATTTATGCTATTTGTTTAACTGCTCCGTATCGTTTAGAAGATTATTTGTTTATTTTACAACGGAACATTTTTACTTTGTCTAGCTATGTATACAGTTTATTCTAGTAGAGCAAAGCAGAATCATAAAAGCTCAAGTTAAAACCATATTCTCCACGCTTCTTAAAGAATAATTGATCAGATAAAGAACACATCGCTCACACGACTTTTGCATAATTTTGCCAATACCATGTCCAACAAATACGGAAGTTTCATTCATGAATTTTTACAAGAGAAAGCATCTCAAATTCCGAGCACTACCTAAGACGCAATGAAGCAATGTCAAAACGCAACATATTTTTTTAATTCAATGTCACATTCAGCTCAAATAATGCGCACACACCCATCTGCGCCAGCCCTTAATCCCTTGCCTTGTACAACAGACGATAGCGCTTAGATTCGACGAGCCGCACGCCATAGGCCTACCTACATTAATGGTCTTAATAATAATTATCTTGATTTATTTTCCTACACCACAAGTACCGTTACTGTATATAATTCAAAAATATTAGCCCCACGAATGATGCTGCGCTGAAGCAAAAACACTCATATTTATGCGACAAAATACTGTCTTATTTTTGCCGCACCTGCAGAAGCCTGCGCCACGCATGACTCACGCGTTCCGGAGCTGCTAGATATAGATAACATCTGTAAACTATTTATGTCCTACGGTATCTGCTTCGAAAAATAACACGAGACACGATAGCCCCGCCGTTGAGTCTTATTGTAAAACGTGTCGCATCAACCCTTTGTCATTTTGGCATCATTAAGTTTGCGATACTGCTGGTTGACTCTGCGGACTACCACCCTGCACACTTTAACTTCTTCGGATTAGTTTTACTAAAAAACTCTGGTCTCGTTTCTGGGCAGCGTGAATATAAACCCATAGCAGCTCCTCTACATTTGAGTATCGTTTCAAACAGCAGAACATCAAGAAGAATCCTATAGCTCTTCAAACCATACAAAATGAGTGTCGTTTTTTAATGGAGGAACAAAAAGGAGATTGCTACAACTCAACTCTCAATGTGCGTCGGCCCAAATCCCCAAGCTTGCAATGCAACTAAAGCGCTGACAGCTTTTCTCATTATGGAACATGGCGATCGGTTAATTATCGCTATCGTCACCCTCGCCCCACCCTAGGAATAAAATTTCAAAATCATGCCAAAAACAACTGCTATAATTTGTGGTATTTTTTACTTGATTAAATTCCAAAAAGTTATTGACACAAGCACTTTTCCGTCATATTATAGGGGTAGTTCTTGAGCAAAAAAATTGTGCAAGAACCAAAAATAAACATATTTCCGAAAACTCCACGATGAAAACAACCACTACTCGCAGGTGGTTGTTTTTAATTCCACGCAATAAAAAATACGACCCAATTGGTCGCTAACCTTACATGGTGGAGCTGCCGGGTACCGCCCCCGGGTCCATTTGGTAACACGCTGTTCGTCTACGCACATAGTTTGGTTTTATAATAACCACAGTAGCTGCCCGGAAGCCAAACAAACATACAACTACTACGAGCTGAAAAATTTAAATTCACCGCACTCAAGCGGATGCGCATGAATCGATCTTGCAAAATATGACACACTTAGTTTCTAGCAAGCATCGGAACTAAGCATGGCTGCAGTATATTACGCAGCAAGCGCAAGAGCAGTTTGCTTCGGCATCAATGATGCGACAAATGCTTTTGCTTTCTTTGCAAATGTTGCAATTACTAATTCTGATTACGTCAGAAATCGGTACGCAAAACAGCCTGTTAAAGTCCAAATATCGAATGCTATATCAGCCCCGCGTTTGTCCTATTATACCACTATTTACATACCAAAAGCAATATGGTTAACTTTATGTAAATGGGTATGTTTGCGAAAGTATTAACTGCTGCGCCTATTGGCTTTGATGGTAGTGTCGTGGAGGTTGAGAGCGACGCGACAAAAGGCTTGCCGGGCATACAAATTGTCGGGCTCGGCAACAAAGCGATCGACGAAGCAAAAGAGCGAGTCAAAAGCGCCATATCAAATTCCTTACTTGAATATCCAGCTAAGCGTATCACTGTTAATCTCGCGCCTGCCGAGCTTCCAAAAGATGGCACGCACTACGACCTTCCGATTGCCCTAGCAATTCTGCTATCAAGCGGGCAGCTGGCGCAAACGGATATAGCTAATAGCCTTTTTGCTGGCGAACTTGCACTTGATGGATCTATTCGTCCCACTTCTGGTGCAATTAGCATTATCGAAATTGCACGAAACGCTCATGTAAAAACAATATATCTTCCGACAAAAAATGCCGAACAGGCAGCGCTTGTTGCCGACATTACAATCATACCTGTTGATTCATTAAAACAGTTATACCTACACTTGAAAAAAGAATCGCTTATCATGCCCATACAGCGCACGGCATCACCCGTTCATCACAACAACACATCAAACGACAGCACTACGCTTGACGACATTCTCGGCCAAGAGCAAGCAAAGAGAGCACTCGTTATCGCAGCCGCAGGACACCACAACCTGCTGCTTTCTGGCACGCCCGGTGCTGGTAAATCAATGCTCGCAAAAACACTACCAAGTCTTTTACCGCCATTATCAATCAACGAACAACTTGAAGTGACAAAGTTATACAGTCTAGAAGGATCAGTGACTGATAATATTATTACGACACGACCATTTCGATCACCGCATCATACCGCAAGCCGCACTTCGCTTATGGGCGGCGGACCACGCCCTAAACCTGGTGAAATAAGTCTTGCTCACCTCGGCGTCTTATATCTTGATGAAATACCAGAGTTCACCCGATCGACGCTTGAATCACTTCGCCAGCCGCTTGAAGATCATATTGTCACCGTCACTCGATCTGGAGGACGAGCCACCTACCCTGCTAATTTTATGCTTGTCGCGACAATGAACCCATGTCCATGCGGGTACTATGGTGATACCGCACGAGAATGCACCTGTTCAGTAACTCAAATTGAACATTATCAAAAACGTCTTTCTGGACCCTTGCTTGATCGTATTGATCTCACTGTCCACGTGTCGCGCATATCAAACGATTCACTATTATCCTCAAATTCGTCGTCAAAAAATCAACAGTCTTTGGCGAAAAAAATGATTCAAAATGCAATAAATATTCAAAATAACAGATATAATCGTAGTGGTAAGTACAACAATAATCTAACAAATAAGGAAATTTCACGGTTTGCAAAACTTAACACCGAATCAACTATTTTACTCAGAAAAGCGTCTGATACACTCAAGCTAAGCCCACGCGGCTATTTCAAAGTCATCCGTGTTGCGCGCACAATTGCCGACCTTGACAACTCAGACAACATCACCACGAGCCACATCGCGGAAGCACTGCAATATAGACAAATGTAGAGCTTGAATTTTTGCCCTACCTCTGATACTATAGGGTGCGAGTGTTACCTCATTAACGTAATTTTAAAGGAGATTGCAATCAATACGAAAATTCGTATCAATGATGCCATTCGAGCAAAAGAGCTTCGTGTCATAGACACAACTGGAACGCAACTTGGCGTCATGAGCCGCACAGATGCACTTAATGTCGCGCGACAGGCAGGGGTTGACTTAGTGGAGATTTCACCAAAAGCTGACCCGCCTGTTGCAAAAATCATTGATTGGGGAAAGTATCAATACCAGAAGATGAAGGAGCAACAAAAAGCTCGACGCAACGGTAAAGCTAGCGAACTAAAACAAATGCGTTTCGGCTTAAAGATCGGTAGCAATGACCTAGAGATAAAGTTACGGAAAATCCGCTCATTTCTCAAAGAAGGACACAAAGTAAAAATTTTGATATTCTTCCGCGGGCGTGAAATGGCACACAAAGAGCTGGGATACGAACTCATAAACAAAGTTTTTGAACAGCTGCAAGATGAGGCAATACTTGAACAGAAACCAGTGATGGCTGGGCGTAACCTCAGCATCGTAATAAGGAGTAAATAATGCCAAAGATGAAGACCCACAAGGGCACTGCTAAGCGTATTAAGCTAACCAGTACCGGCAAACTCATCCGTCGCCGTGCGTTCGGAAACCATATGCTCTCTAAGAAGAGTAAATCGCGCAAGCGTAATATCAAAACCGCCGCTGTCGTTAAAGGCGGCATGGCAAAAAACGTAAAACGAGCACTGGGAGTATAGGATTATGCGAGTTAAACGAGGAGTTACTGCTTCAGCGAAGCATAAGAAAATCATCAAAGCTGCAAAAGGCATGCAGCACAACCGTACACGCAGCTTTCGACTTGCGAAACAGGCTATTATCAGATCGCTGCAATATGCATACCGAGACCGCCGCAATAAACGGCGCGATCTTCGCAGCCTCTGGATCACCCGCATCAACGCTGCCGCTCGCGAAAACGGCACAACGTATGGTAAGCTCATTGCCAGTTTACGCGCCGCCAATGTAGGAATTGATCGCAAAATACTTGCGGAGTTAGCAGTAAACGAACCAAAGGCATTTGCTGCTATTGTCAGAAAAGTTACAAAATAACTTGATTGGACAAAATTAAAAAGGCCGTAGCTAAATACGGTCTTTTTGGTTGGCAGATAATCTGTAAGCCGGGTTCTGTCGAGGATAATCATCTATCTAGATTATTCATTGCTGAATAATTCAAGCGGATAGCGGCATGCCCGAACGAGCAATTCTATAGACACGCCTCCTTGCAGTTGACAGGGTTTACCTCCTCCGCACGTCACCGTGCGTCGCTGCGAGCTCTTACCTCGCTCCTTTCACCCTTACTATCAGTCGCCTAACTAGGTTTGAGATAGCGGTTTCGTTTCTGTGGCACTTTCCCTAGAGTCACCTCCGGTCGCCGTTAGCGACTGCCATGCCCTATACTGCCCGGACTTTCCTCTCGCTATAACCAAGCGAGCGATTATCCGATAATCTGCCATTGCTTATTATATCATTAAAGCCCCTCTTAAACGATTGATATTCCCCTGCTATTGCAAAGGTGGGTCTCCGCACGTTATTCCCACGGGAATAACGGTATTAGAGTCCCTATCGTATGATGTTAGGAAAATCATATACGCCCAAGAGAGGCTACCCCTAGTATACCATGTGGTTCTATATAACTAAAGAGAACAAGCTAACACATCCGTAAATAACAGCTTGCATGTAAACCGTCAAAACCGGTGATAAAATAAGTACTGCAATATAGACAAGCACTATACCATATTGCTCCGCTGCTTCGAAAAATCGACGAATAAAGTCGGGAGCTACTGCATAAAAGACTCGCGAGCCATCAAGCGGCGGAATCGGAATAATATTGAATGCAAAAAAACCTAAATTAACAGCTACTGAGGTAGTCAACAGTTTTCCTATCATACTTCCATCGCCCACATAAGCCACTATTGCATACGATATAAACGCGAGTAATAAATTAACCAACGGCCCGCTCGCCGCCACCATTGCAATTCCCCATTCGCCATATTTTAGATTCTCAGGATTAAATGGTACAGGTTTCGCACCGCCAAAAACTGGCATAGCCGCTCCTGTTAATGCATTTGTAAAAATAATCATCACCGGAAGCGCAATTGTCATAATAGGATCAATATGCCTAAACGGATTTAGCGTTAAACGCCCCATGAGGCGCGCCGTATCGTCGCCAAGTCTATAGGCGACAATTCCATGCATCAATTCATGGAGTGTCATTGATATAAAAATAATTACCAAAACAGCAATAACGTTACCAAAATCCATGCCCCTTATTGTAACAGTCCTTGACGCAAGACCAAAACTAGCGTATACTAAAAAAGATTGATATCAACTAATTATAAGAAGTGGAAAAATATGGCATCACGCTGCGAATTAACCGGCAAAGGTAAGCAATTCGGTCATAACGTAAGTTTTTCTTTGCGTCGCACTAAACGCGTTTTTAAACCGAATCTTCAAAAAAAGACGTTTGTTGTTGACGGGCAGAAAGTAACGATGACGCTTTCTACACATGCAATCCGTACGCTCAAGAAGAAAGGTGTTATTGCGCAACCGGTAAAATAGCCTCTTTCTCTATTTTACGGAAATACATAAAACACCCCTGACTATAGGGGTGTTTTGTATTAAAAGCATACAGAACTCAAGACATATTAGCTGCGCGCAACTACCACCGTCGTTAAAACCGACGGCAATGAGCTATCATTTTTAACTTTGAATTTCGTTACATTATCAACCGGAGCGCCTAGCTCTTTAATAAACGTTTCAACTTCATCTTGCGGGACTTCATACTGAAGGGCGACATCACGATAGTGAACTGGTATAACAACCTTCGGATCAATCGCTCGAACAATTGAAACAGCGCTTGTTGCATCAAGTGTATATCCACCGCCACCAACAGGCACGATCAAAATATCGATCACACCAAGCGCTTCAAGCTGCTCATCGCTTAGCCCGGGTGCGATATTCCCAATAATTCCCAGCGATACTTCGCCACACTCAACACGGTAAATCGTTGAATGTTTTTCGTCGTCAGGGGTATCAATATGACGCGTCGCAGCAATACCAATGATCGTAAAGTCGCCAACCTCGTACTCGCCAGGGCTATTTATAATAACTTGTGCATCACTCTTGCCAGTTGCAAAACGAGATTCAGTGACAAATTCAACTAGATCCTTTACCTTTAAATCTTTTAGCCCAAGCAATGACACTTTCGGATCTACGACTAGCGACGTTTTTTTACTTGCAATAACAACCGCATTTCCACCCTTATATTCAATATCAAACATCTCGCCTCCTTTACTGCCGCTCTGTTTTTATAATATTGCCAGTGTCGACAATGACACGGTGCTTATTATTCAGCATATCACTAATAAATTTATCGTGAACGCTCAATCTATAGTATAGCTCGTCATACGAGAGCACGCTATAAGTAATCTCACGCCCCACTGCCTGCTCAATCGTTGAGACAATTGATTTAATCTTAGCGCGCGAGATAGCGCCTGCCATCAGTAAATCAACTTTGCTCACAGACCCGCTTACCAGGATCCCCGCCACAATAGCAACACGGACACCGGCTGTACGGCGAATAATATCTTCGTACACTTCCGCTTGCGCTTCATTTGCAGCCGATTTTGACGTCTGCCCTGCAAATATAGCACGCATCGGCACGTAATACTCATACCGCTGATTTACTTCATAATACAGCTTGTTATCCATATTATTACTTGCAACGATACCTACCTCAAGCATATTTGCAAGCTCTCTTCGCACAGAGTTGATTTGTTCGCCAATCAACCGTGTAATTTCACGCACATAAAACGCTTGCCCTGGGTTGTTAAGGAATAAGTAAAGCAACTTTACACGAGTTTTTGAGCCAAACAATGCATCAATCATGATCAAATCTCTTACTCTATAGTACCACGGTCACTATCTATCAGCCAACCGTTGAGCAATATAACTGTACGCACGCTCAAGATCGCACCATGCTATTTCAGAATTACGGCGCAGCCATGTTAGTTGTCGTTTTACCAAACGCCAATCAAGCGTGCAAAATTTTTCTTCTAATTCACTATGCGTCAACTTTCCCGCTACATACTTTCGAATCAGCGGATAGATATTTCCGGTCATAGCTTCGTTATCCCAGCCCCAAGTTTGCGCCGCCTGCATCGCTTCATTTATCGTAGTATCATTTACAATGGTTTTTGCGCGCTTTCTTATTCTTTCTTTGAGTACGGTTTTATCCGTCATTATTCCGACTAGTATCTTGTCTTTATATTTATCAGTATTTTTCTGTGGTAAAGCGCCATTTCGAGCGATTGCGTTAATAATATACCGCTTATTTTTATTATTTTCCGGTAACTGAATATTGTGTTTATTACAATAATTTTGCAACTCCGCAAGAGATTTCTGTTCAAATTTTGTACGCAGCTCTAAATCATTTGATGCAGCTGTGAATGTATAGTCGTAAACAACACTGTCAACATATAGTCCCGTTCCCCCAACTAAAATCGGCACTTTACCTCGTAGACGTATGTCAGCTATTTTTGCATCGGCGTAACGCTTAAAATCAGCAGCCGTAAATCGCTCGCCAGGATTCACTAAGTCAAAACCCCAATGCACAACTCCATCACGTTCTTTCATGCTCGGCTTTGCTGTTCCAATGTCAAGTCCGCGATATATCGCTCGAGAATCTGCGGAGATTATTTCACCGCTAAATTGCTGAGCAACCTTAATCGCTAAACTCGTCTTACCGCTTGCCGTCGGACCAACAATTACGATAAGCGGGGTCTCATTCACGTTCACAGCTCCGGCCGCCATCGTCGCTCCTCAAAATCAATCACGCGCCAACGTTCGTCACAGGCTATGCCGTCCTGGGCGAGTAGCTGTTTCTGCGCCACTTGCCCCTCCGGAAAGCCAACCGCTAACCCGCCTTTTGCATTCACTAAACGATGCCATGGCAAATTAGCCGGACCACCGTGAGCAATTTCACCAACACGCCGCGCCGCATACGGATGTCCAGCCAGCGCCGCTAAGTCGCCATAAGTCGTGACTTTATCGTCCGGCAGCTCGGACATCAGCGCATAAACGCGGTCGCGCAAACTCGCAATCGGCAGTTGATTATCATTCATCACATTCGCCAACACTGAATATACAGACCCCTATTATCAACGTGCATTCTCTTAAAGCTTCTTAATATAAGCCACCAGCTTATCAAGTGCAATTTTCTGCTCACCATCCCGCGTACGAACGCTAACTTGACGCGCGCTCTTGTCTTTTGGTCCAACAATAAGCTGAACTGGAATCTTCATGGCTGCCGCCTCACGGATTTTCTTGCCCAGCGATTCATTGCGCGTATCTGCCGTAAATCTCACTTCATTATATTTTATCGGTGCCATCAGCACAATTTCACGCAATACCGTTGTTATTTCATCTACGTAATCTGCAACCGTTTCATTAATCGTCAGAATGCGCACCTGCTCTGGTGCTGCCCAAAACGGAAACCAACCGCCAGTATGCTCAATAAATACACTTAAGAAACGCTCTATTGAGCCTAAAAGCGCACAGTGAATCATAACAGGTGTTGTAAATTTACCATCATCTGTCGCGTATTCTAGCTCAAACCGCTCCGGCTGAACAAAATCAAGCTGAACAGTTGCAACTTGGTGTTCACGACCAATCGCATCTGTTGCCATGAAGTCTATCTTTGGACCGTAGAATGCAGCCTCGCCGTCCTGTTCAAAGTAGTCTAGCCCATTTGCAACAACGGCGGCTTTGAGTTGCGCTTGCGCCGAGTCCCACAAAGCATAATCGCCCAGATATCCATCCGACTCGTCGCGGTAGCTCAACCGCACGCGCAACTTCATGTCGATTTGCCCATACAACTCGCGCGCTGCCGCCAAAAGATTATTAATCTCCTGCTCAATCTGATCTGGCCGGCAGAAAACATGGCTATCATCTTGCGTCAGCGAACGTACTCGACTCAGGCCACCAAGTTCGCCAGTCTTTTCATCACGATAGTCAGTTGTCGTTTCTAAAAAGCGCACCGGCATATCACGGTAGCTACGCGGCTTTGATGCAAAAATCTGCGTATGGTGCGGACAGTTCATCGGCTTCAGCGCCATCTGATCGCTCGTTTCCTGGCTTTTCACCAAAAACAGCTCATCGCCAAATTTAGCCCAATGACCAGATTTTTCATACAAATCTTTTTTCGTGATGTGTGGTGTCCAAACTTTTTGAAAACCGTACTTTTGTCGCAGTTGATTTGAGTACTGCGCCACTACATCACGCAAGACCGTGCCGCGCGGCGTAAACATCGGCAAACCAACACCAACCAGCGGCGACATCGTATACAAATCCAATTCCTTACCAAGCTTACGATGGTCTCGTTGTTTCGCAAGCTCTAAACGCTCCAGATACTCATCTAGCTCTGCCTGTGTCGCAAATGCAACACCATATAATCGTTGCATTTGCGGATTTTTTTCGTTACTACGCCAATACGCCCCCGCTACACGCATCAACTTAAACGCACCGATCTCATGCGTACTTGCCACATGTGGACCGCGGCACAAATCGGTAAAGTCGCCGTTTGTATAGAAAGTCACCTCATTTACAGCCGCATCACCATCAGCGATCGTGCCCATCTCAGCGGCGTCTAAATCTTTCGCCACCGTTGTACCAGAGCGTTTAAGGTCATTTAGTAATTCTTCTTTGTATGGCTGCTGCGATTCCTTCGCCCAAGCGATCGCGTCGTCAATTGGACGTTTTTCGCGCACGAAATCTTGATTTTCAGCAATAATGCGCCGCATCATTGCTTCGATTTTATTAAAACCTTGCTCGCTTATTTTTGTGTCGCCAAGATCAATATCGTAGTAAAAACCATTCTCAACTACCGGTCCAACACCAAATTTGGCTTCCGGCCACAATCGTTTCACACTAGCAGCCATAACATGCGCTAAACTATGCCGCATCGCATATAATTGTTCTTCACTCATAGTTACCTCCTTTTTAGATTAATAAAAGCACGCAGTACGATGTGTGACGTGCGCGCCTCGGTCCCGATCACTCAGGAGGTTCCACCTTGGCTATTTCTCTTGACCCAGAAAGTTTACGTGTCCCGCGTCCGCTGCCACGAAGCTCCAGAGATGGTTAGACTCTTTCGCCGCTCAGGACCCATTGTACAATAGAGCGCTCCGTGTTGCAATCATGCAGTATTTCTGCTACCATGAATTTATCAGGGCGATTAGCTCATTTGGCTAGAGCGCTTCATTGACGTTGAAGAGGTGAGAGGTTCGAATCCTCTATTGCCCACCATTCTTGAGTTAGAACAGAAAAGCCACCCCGTCGGGTGACTTTTTCTAAACTTTGGCGGCACTAAATCTAACCTAAAAAGATCTAGATTGTCTTTATCTTTTCGTCCTCTCGCTAACTTAAGATCTTGCGCTTATTTCAGATAATTCCTAGCACCAAACTCATCCGCATGTTGTTGCAGCTCTTCAAAATTATCAAAAGTAATTGTCTCTTATTTTGGCATGAATAAAGTGGCAACGGACTTATTGTATCGCGTCTCATACCAAGTCAAGCGTATCGCAAATCTCCGTCACACCCCAGCCTCAAATAGTATCAATAAATCTTATTGGCTATATCCTCCAACCGAAGACCAAGCTCCTCACAAATCCAACGCTTATCTTGGCGATTCAGCCTTTACAATTTTTACCTTTTTACATTTACCAAAAAGCCTTAAACGTTATTCACCTCCTCCACTATAGTTTTCCACATGAAAAATCTAATTATTCAAGACTATTTACCCACGCGGTGATATATTAGAAGAATATTCTTCGGTTGACAAAAAATTATGCTTATGTTAATATAAAATCATGTCTGAAGAACAAAAAAGAATACGCCAAAAACGATCAAAACTTGACCGTTATGCCATTGCGTTTGAATACAATAAGCCAATACAAATAGTTCGCCGAAAACATTAATGACGAAAGACTATTACTAGGTTTATATAACCTATTTATAGTTTTCAGGCAGGTTTTTACTTTTAACGCCAGCAAACTGATTAGTCAAACCTAGCAAGACACAACTCAAGATTATTATTGCTGCAAACAAGTTTAAGCTAACCACGAATTAATTCTATTTATTATGTAATCCGATTCAAAACAAAGAGACATCAATAACAACAACCAGACCCTTACTGTCACTCTTTAGCTACAAATTTTGGCATAGAACTAGACTGCTCGCCGATAATCTCTGATCGCCTTTTATTATCTATTTTCGCTGCTTTTTCATACGTATACGTCGACGGTCCTTATTCTTTTTTGCCTTTTCGCGTGAGGCGAATGTTGCCTTATCAGTTACATCAAAACTTTCAAGATATTTTCCAAGTAATAAATGCGTTTGCGCATTAATCGGCGCAAGTGCTCCATAACAAATGGCAGTAACCGGCATGAGAAACCATTGCAATATCATCGCGATCGTACGCCGCCGTTTATAGCGCGCGGGACGCGGCGGCAGCATTTTCATCATCAGTAAAATAGTAATAAACAACCCGATCAACGCGATTGACTGTATATAGCTAATGACAATCGGTAGCGAATGAACTGTGTAGTTTCGTGATGCTTCTCGATTTAACAACAGTGGCACCCAACCGCCAAACGCAACAATAATCGCCGATGTTGATAAACTAACATGTCCGTCAAGCAGCCGCCAAAACCGCGCAAAACCTTCCCAAAATGGCACAGTACGAGCGCGCGTAAATATACGAACAGCCACATACGGTATATCGGAAGCACCATACCCCCAGCGACGGAGCTGTTTGAACTGTGCGATAGCTGTCTTTCTAAATGTATCAGCCATCACCGCATCTTGATAAATCGGCACATGAATCGGAACGACACCGTAGTCGCCATTGTAATAAAAATAACTGCGCCAATACTGATGGCCATCTTCAACGATACTGCGCTTACTCCAATAATTAATTTTGACAAGCGCCGAGAGCGGCTGGCTATGAGCCGCAAAATTACGAAGCGTATGCGGGCGCATGCTGCTAATCACGGTCCAAAAAGAATTACCAGTCGCAAGTACGCGCATCGGTGCTGGCGCATCCCAAATATTACCAAAGTACAACGCAATCGGCTGATATGATAACCGCTCGCGATTCGGGCGCACAAGATACTCATAGCTAACATAGTCAAAATATGACGGATATGGACGATTATCGCTATCAAGCGTCGTAACAATCACATCGTCATACGGAATATGTTGCCGGTCACACCACGCTTGTAATTTTTTACCTGCGTACGTAATGTTTGGCCCTTTTCCAGGAATTTCGTCAGGCAAATCTTTTGGGTGCTTAATAATCTGAAACGTTTTAAATACCGACGCATACTCTTTTTTGAGCCGCTGCGCCGTTTTTTCAATACTTTCGCCGCCGCGCTCTTCGTATGCAAGATAAACGATCAACTTATCATTGTTGTATGTCGTCGCCCGAACCGACTCAATAGTTGGTTTAATGACGTCGTACGACTCATTATACGCAGCGATAATAACCGCATGATAGATTAACTCTGGATTTGGTATGCTTAGCTTTCTATCAACCACCGCACGCACGATTGTTGCATGGCGCCGCGATTCAAATACTCGTGAATCTGCTTTGTGTGAAGGCAGCTTTCCTCGATATGCCTGCGCTAAATCATGAAGCCGCTGGCTCCAATCAACTTTTTGAGCCGCGACAAGCGCTTGATGCCCATGGATCGTCCGATACGCAACACCAATCGCACGCACAAACATTGCTAGTATCACAAGCAAAATATAAATCGCCGCCCATAGCGGCTGCACAATTGATAAAATAACAACAAGCGCTAGCATGAAGTACGTTAGAAAGCCCGGAAGGATTTCGAAAAATCGATATAGCTTCGTACGCTTACCGAATGGTAGCTCTCGGTCATCTACGATACGTGTCATGCCGCTTGTCCAAGAGATATAACATTTAGTACATACATTAAACCCACTGCAAACACCGCAAGCGTGTACCAAAATACAACCCCACTCGTACGCTTGCGGTTAAGCGCGGCAAATTTAATCATTATACCAGCATGCAATACCGCAACAACCCAAAAAAACGCAACAAACAAGAAAAAATATTGCCAGTGTTCTTTGTAAAAATGAGCTTGTCCAAAAGCGCTATAGCGTGAATATACTGTAATATCGCTCGGATGAATCAGTACGCCAATCCATATACTACATATAAGTGCCGCAATAACAATACCGCCTAGCATCCACGCCAAAGAGCGGTCTTTTATCGCAGATTTGATAGTATGTATCGTACTATTCTTATTCATAGATGCCATGGAGCCGTCTGCCGGGATTGAACCGGCGACCTGCGCGTTACGAATGCGCCGCTCTACCAACTGAGCTAAGACGGCAATGCGTTTATTATATCAGAAACAATATGTTTATACTATAGAAAATACCTCACAAACTCGTGAGGTATTTTCTATGGCGCGCCCGACCGGATTCGAACCGGCGATCTCCTCCGTGACAGGGAGGCGTGATAGACCAGCTTCACTACGAGCGCAAATATGCTAGACGTAGTGTACCAAACGGCGCATTAAATTGCAACTACGGTTGCTGCGACTCAGGAACGGAAATATACTCTTGAATTTTGCCGTCCGCCTTAAGCTTTGCAAATTGTGCCGTAAACTCTTGTAGCGGAACATGAACGTAATCAAAAGCAATTTTCTTTTCAGTTTTTTCGGTAATTTTTACAATATAGTATCCATCAGCCGTCGCGCTCTGCATAATACCGGAGACTTCATCTTTTTTTAGCCCCGCAATACTCTGTACGCGTAATCCATTGAATTTACTCGTCACATCAATCAACCCGCTCTTTCCTGCATTCGCCTTCCCGCCAGACAGTGCATTCGCGCTGCCCACAGCCTCGTCAAATGACTTGCCCTGCTTAAGCGCTGTCATCGCCGCTTCAATCTGCTGCTTCGCTTTTACGTCAACTGCAAACGCCACACGGCTTTCAAGCATCGCGTTCGCCGTCCTAAACCGATAATCGTTTGCGCTTTCGCCAAACAACATCTTGATAGAAGCATCGTACGTGTCCTGCGAGACGCGCCCGTTTGCTGTTATGCGCTCCCGCTCAATCACCGTGTCAACATCGCTATCAGAGATTGAAATATTATGTTGGCGAGCTAATTGACGCGCATACGCGACACGCTCCGCGAGGTCAAGCGATTGGCGCTTGATATGGTCAAGCTGCACTTGCCCATCGTTTTTGAGCCGCACTTCTGGGTTTTTATTCAAATAATATGCCGACGAACGATACGATGCGAGATAATCGCTATATAAAACTGCTTCACCATTAATTGATCCGACCGGCAATGGAATAACGCGCGAGATACGGTATGCAACGCCGCTTGAATTTTGCATTGGATACATCAGCACCCAGCCCGCCACAAGGAGCAGGAACGTGCCCACGATTGCAATAATAATCGCATTGAATACTAAACGGTGACGAGCATACTGAATCGGATACTTAAATTTACGCCCGCCCGCAATAATCTGCTCGCGATGTTCCGCGACTGTTTCGTTTGTAATACGCGGCGGAACTTTCGCTTGCTTTTTATTCTTGCGCCTAATTGATAACTTTCTCTTCATCTGTGCTCCGGCGGCTCGCTTCGGCAGCGTAAACCGCATCCTGCAATTTATTATATATCTCACTCGGGTGCTCAACCATACGGATAA
>JABCOJ020000004.1 GCA_013333675.2 Candidatus Saccharimonadota bacterium
CCCGCAATAATCAATAGGTTCACTTTGGTATTGAGCGGAATCTTCTTACTCTCATTGTTCTCATCCATATCAACCGCCGCTTGGTACGCGTTTTTATATGTAACCGGCGCTTTTGCTATCATCGGAATTATCATATCACCAATAAAATGGCCGAAACTTGTTTTTTGGATATCAATATATGGTAACTCCTTACCTTGCCACGTCCACGACGAGCCGTAATTTTCAAAATCAAGCCCGTTGAAATTATATGCCGACGGCGCCGCCAAGATCGCATTGTTGATTTGCGGATATTTCGACGTGAGGTTAAGCGCATACTCCGCGCCTTTCGACGTACCCATCACTGTCAATGGCGACGGGCTTTTAGCATGCGTCTCTACGTAGCGCAGCGCCTGCCCAAACTGCTCAAGCGGCACGCGCGCCAATGTCTTCGGCTGGTTTTTCTGCCCAAACATAAACAACGACAGTACCTCGTAGCCGTTCTTTGCAAAATCAACCGCCTGCGCATAATTCGGCGTGCCGTCCGATCCGCCGTAAACGATGATCGTGCCTTTATGTTTAATTTCACGCGGCACGAGATGGAATCCCTGCACTGCACCGTCATCGACGCGCCGCACATCCACTCCGTTGATATTCGTCGGGTAGAGCGATAGATTCGCCGGATCGCGAAAATACGCCGGCGCATCAAATCTGTATGCTTCGCCGCCATACACATGGTCGTTATATGCCCGTACGCCAATGATAAGTAATGTAATCGCAGCGATAATACCGAGCAGTGCGAAACTGATTCTTTTTAGTTTTTTAGCCACTTTTAAACTCCTTTATTGATTTTAAGCGTCACGCAATTTCATATAGACTACTTACACATATTATTCTAGCATAGAATAGCACATCTCTGTTATGACTTGTCAGTTATAGATCCCGCCAATCAGAAAATCTGGCGAATATACCGCCCAGCCCAGAAAATTCATCTATATCATTCTTTAGCTGACTATCAATAGGAAAAATTAAAAGAAAACGACGTTCAATCTCGCTTCAACATCACCGTAAACGCCTCGCTCGGAATATCAACTTTTCCAAAACGCTTCATGCGTTTTTTACCGCGCGCCTGCTTGGCAAGCAACTTTTTCTTACGCGAAACATCGCCGCCGTACAAATAGCCGGTAACATCTTTGCGGTAAGCGCCGATATTTTCGCGAGCGATAAAGCGCGCTCCAATTGCGGCTTGTAAACTAACCTCAAAACTCTGTCGAGGCACAACTTCTTTGAGTTTTGCCGTTACCTCTCTACCCAGATTCTGCGCCTCTGAACGGTGACACATAACACTGAGCGCATCAACCATCTCGCCACCACGTCCCCGGACAGCTTTTTATATTCGCTCACGCCCTGCACATCGATGTCGGTCACGGCGATTTTGCCCGCCTCGGCGATCGCCTGAATTTCCTTCGCGCCGGTGCCATAAACCGTGCCGTGCACGAATTTCGCCTCGATAAACTCGTGATTTTCCAGCATATTCACTGCCGCCGCCTCATCAATAAAATGATAATCAACACCCGGCGTTTCCAATACGCCAGCGTTTTACCGCGACTGCCGCGTGGTGTAGGACACGATGTCAGCAAACTCGTTATCTTCAAGCAAACGGCGCTTCACAGTGTCCTTGCCCGCGCCAGAAATACCAACCAACAGCACGATTTTGGTACGCCTGACAACATCAATCGCCGCTTGGTTCGGTTGGTAATTTTTGATCAGATTTTTTAGGTTATTTTCAAGCATACTTAATTATAACACCCGGCAGACGCGATAAAAAATTCGCGCCGGTCTAAAGCCGCAGCCGCAACACCCTCGCTCGCCCAAGCTTACTCAACGCCCATCAAAAAACTAAAAATCACACTAACGTACAACTCGTACGCCAATGGCTGATTACCGCCATCAATTTTCGAAAAATTATGATTTGCGCCTGGGACTATCTTTTTGACAGCAAGCCTCGCCGAGCTGTACGCCGCTAGCAATTCGTCCTGCGACGCAAGCGGCACGACCGCGTCCTTTTCGCCCTGAAGCAGCAGCACATCGCCCGTGAAAGTCGCCGCCGCGCTGGTGACGTAACGCTTGGACGGATAAGTCGAAAGAATCGGTTTCGTCGCCGAACTAGCGCCGGTGCCCGAACCGCACAAAACAACTTTCCCGACGCGCGGAAAAACCTCGCGCAGCGTGCTCACCATGGTGCCGCCCATCGAATTCGCCACGATTTGATAGCGCTTTTGCCGCGCGCCAAAAACTTCCGGCGCGCACTCATTTAAAACGCGAAACATATCCAAAATATCGCGGCGCTCCTCGTCGAAAGTTTTCTCGCAAAAAGCCTTCTTTTCATCGCCCGATTTATAAATTTTCCAATCCCGCGACGAATTAAGATAAGCCACATTCGCTACGCCCAAACGGCGAATTTTCTCGCCCAAAATGTACGACTTCGAACCCCTCTCGCCCGCCGTGCCGTAAAGACCGTGAATGAACACAACCGTCAAATCCGTTGTTGACGCGCTCCTGGCAAACTTAATGATATTGTGATTTTTACGATAATTTCCTGGGGTGTGAAGTTTAGTCATTTCTCCGTAATTCCTAAACAGTGACGGACTTATGTTTCATAAAAGCCTATCCAACACAGCCTCCCAATCAGGAAAATCCTGGCTGCCGAACAATATATGCTCGCCCTCGAAATCGCCCGCGCCGTTTGCTGTGCGGTCGTCAATCAGAATGTCGCCGCGGCTCAAGTGCTTAGCTGACGAAAAGATGACTTTTTTATAAAACAAGCTGTCTTTTTCGCCGCCAAAATACTTTTTCACCCACGCCAACTTATCACCCAGCGCCGTCGGATTTTCCCACGGCGACGACGATAAAATGTAAAGGTCGTATTTTTGCCGCAGTCTCTCAATAGCCTCAATCGCGCCCGGCATCGGATCCATCAGCGCGAAAATCCCGGGGATATCATCCGGTCGCCCGTCGTATTCGCGCAAAATTTCCAGCTCAACCCTATCAAACGCCGACACAAAATCCACCAGCGTCCCGTCCATGTCGATGTAGAGAATCGGCTTTTTTTCGTTATTTTTCAACATACCGCCACTAATTATAACAGACCTCCAAACAGCACATAAGCTGGTCGCCCGAAAGCACTAAAACTACAAACTCTCGTAATACTCTCTCAGCATTTGCGCCATCAAACGCTGCCGCTGCCGCAGAAAATCAGCATAATCATCTGCGTCTGCCTCGATCAACATTTGCGGAATTGCGTTATCGTTAAAGTTATCTGTGAGCTCCTTTTCGCTCGCAATATCACTGTGATGATTATTGTCTCCGCTCAAAATATTACTCAAATATTTATTCGGAGCAGCATCGCTAACCGAAACATTGATGTCATTTTTCAAATGGACAAAGTTGGCGATTCGGTTATATTTTGTCTTGTCATAGCCGTTTTTCACCAAATAATTTTTCGGGAAAATATGATGAATTTCGCCTGTCGCTAAATCGCGCGCTAGGTTGCTTTTTGACAAAAAGCTTTGTTTGAGCAGCTTATTTTGCGCCGCCACGAACATATGCCAAAACGGATTATTAACCGTTGGCTTATCAAATTCATCGACCAAAGTTGAATTCCAAAAAGCATCCGAAAGTTCCTGCTCTTCGAGCGTGGCGATAAATTTCGCAATATCGCCCGGCTGGTTGATACGCTTAATATCCTGCTCAAACCGCGTCTCAAAACTGCCAGAATGACGACCAGTCATCAACGAAATCGCCAGCAAACGCCGCACCGATGAATTTACCGTAGCGTGATTTTCGCCAACATCCAGCAACCGCAAATACATCGCGTACGCATAATTTACAGCGTTACGCGCGATCAACATGCCGGGCTCATCATAGCCGCTCCCCCGCAAAACATTTTGCACGAAATGTTTGAATTTATTTTCGTTCGTAAATTGATACAGCCCTTTTTCTAATTTTTTGAACGATTCATCGGCAATTTCTTTTTCATTTTGGCGAGTTTCGAAATTACGCCCAGAAAGCAGCGCCACGATATCGCCCAATTTACCGCGCGCAAATTGCGTCAAGCCGATGACGCGGATGATGTCGTTGTAAGTCGGATCATACAAATCGTCCGTCTCGTTCTTGAGCCACGAGATTTTCGCAAAATAATCCGTCGCGGCAAAATGCGTATCGTTCTCTGCAATAGTTTCAAACTGCTCCGGCGCAGCCGATAAGTGCGCAAAGTAATCGATGAATTTACGCAGCTTCATACCTATTTCATCGCCCGGCTCTTTTTCGTAAACAGCAATTCTACTCATCGCAAAATCCGCATTGCTCAAATTTACGCCGCTAGCATTGATGCGTACAAAAATTTCATTAACAACATTGATATCAAGCGCCGGACTTAATTGAATTTCGCCAATTTGTTTATTTTTAATTTGAATGAGGCGATTCAGACGCGAATTAATTTCCTGGCGCGTCGTGTTTGGATTTTTGGCAACATATTCATCGACAAACGTTAGCGTATCATAGCCATTCACCATAACTTCGGCGATATCGCCAATCCATTCTTTGCCGCGCTCCGTCGAACTTGTGCGCGTACGAAATTCCTCTGTAATCGGATTGAACGAAATAGCGATGCGGCGTTTTTTATAATTTTTATCAATCACATTCAAGCCGCTTATCGCCGCTCGCAACGCAGTGATTCGCTGCTGCCCATCGATCAAAATCCGCTTACCCTGCGAAGTAGAACCATCCTTCAGCCTCACATCTGGATTCTGCCAGGTTATTATATAGCCAACCGGATAGCCTTGGTAAAGCGAATCCATCAAATCGCGCACTTGGCTGCTAGTCCAAACAAACGGGCGCTGAATTTCCGGGATAGCAATCGCCCCGCTCTCCACCCAAGCCAAAATCGTGCTAATCGGTGTTTGATTTAGAGAAAATTTCGTTTCTTCCATGGGGTTTATTATACTGCGCACGGTAGTTTATGTCTCAGAAATTAAGATGTGTTTGATTTTTATGGTGTACATTTGGTGCGGCTTTAATCCCGCTTCAACATCACCGTAAACGCTTCACTCGGAATGTCAACCTTACCGAAGCGTTTCATGCGTTTTTTACCACGAGCTTGCTTGGCAAGGA
Source organism: Candidatus Saccharimonadota bacterium (assembly GCA_013333675.2). GTDB lineage: Bacteria > Patescibacteriota > Saccharimonadia > Saccharimonadales > Saccharimonadaceae > Saccharimonas. The sequence continues at coordinate 5,149 of JABCOJ020000004.1, forward strand.
GTTTCTTTTTACGGCTGACGTCGCCGCCGTAGAGGTAGCCGGTGACATCTTTGCGGTAAGCGCCGATGTTTTCGCGGGCGATAAACTTGCCGCCGATTGCTGCCTGCAATGCCACTTCAAAACTCTGGCGCGGCACCACGTCTTTGAGTTTCTTGACAATTTCCCGACCCAAGCCTGGCGCTTCTGAGCGGTGACACATCACACTTAGCGCATCAATCATCTCGCCTGCCACATAAAAATCCACGCGCACCAAATCTTCTGGCTGATAGCCCGCCAGCTCATAGTTAAACGAACCATACCCGCTGGTCACTGACTTCAATTGGTCATAAAAATCCGTCAGCAGATTTGCCAGCGGCGCCGTAAAGGAAATCAGCGCCCGCTCGTCGATGTAGCTGAGGTTTTTCTGTCGACCACGCTTAGCAACAATCAGCTGAATCACCGCACCGATGTAGTCCTGCGGCACCACAATTTCACCATCGATCCACGGCTCGCGAACCTCCGTGATCTGCGCTGGATCGGGCAATTCGCTGGCTGACTTAATATCCAACTCTTCGCCGTTAGTCAGGCTGACTTGATAATCCGTGCTCGGATTGGTGACGATGAGATCCAGATTGTACTCACGCTCCAGCCGCTCGCGAATGATATCCATATGTAGCAGGCCCAAAAAGCCGATCCGCACACCATAACCCAATACCGGCGAATTTTCTGGCTCAAACTGCAGCGCCGAATCACTCAAACTCAGCTTTTCAATAGCCTCTTTCAGGTCGTTATAATCCTCGTTGGACACCGGGAAAAAGCCTGCATAGACGAAGGGTTTGACTTCTTTGTAGCCGGGGAGGGGTTGGACTATTATTTGCGACATATTAGTAAAGTGTATTATAACATTTTTGTCCGAAGACTTCACAAAAACCACGCTAATTGGCATACCGCTCAATACGCTCAGCTCGCAGAGTTAGCACCTCAGTCAAGCCTTGCAAATATGCTGTATACTGCTCAACAGTCTTAGGTAACGGTGACGATTGAAAGCCATCAAAGTCTGTTAATATCTTGACTTGGTATTCATCGTCAACAAAATCTTGCAACAAGAAAAAATCGACATAGCCCTGAAAATCACCAAACCACTCAAAAAAATCATCATAACGATCAAAAACATCAGCGAGCGGGCTGTCCTTGCCTTGATACCAGCGGGCAATACATTCTAACGTCAGATCAAACCGATCACCAATTTTACGGTGCCAACCTCTCGCACGATTGATGGTTTGCGTGCCACCGCGTAGCTCACTGGGAAAAATAATTTCTGAACCGATCGTCCAGCCAACATCCTCTATTATAGTCAAAACATCTCGCGGCATTTTCTCAACAAGCAATTTATTACGCTTCCAAGATCTAAAAGTAGCTGCCATATTATCACTTGAAACAGGGATCTGACACCGACCATCACTAGCTATCAAATACGATCCCTGGTCTAGCATAGTCAGTTGACGACCATCAGGCAGTGGTTTAGCCCACAACTCAGCGTGATAGCGTTTTAACGTCGGACTGTGCTGATCTGGATCTTTACCATTAGCGTCTTGACGACAGTCAAACCAAACATCAATCATCGCTAGCCTATGTACTTCTTCAGTGTCACCGTATCACCCACCCGCGCTTCACGCGTGGTCTTCAGGTTGGTGACGATGTAGCCGATCTCGCCGGTATCAAGCAGCGGATCAGGCGTCATCATCGGGCTAAGGTGACCGACTTCCAGTGCCAAGCCATTCGCGTCCGTCGCGAGCATTTTTATCGCCTCGCCTTTTTTTATTTGTCCATCAACCACGCGCACATACAAAATCACACCGCGGTAATCATCATAGTAACTATCGAAAATCAAGGCGCGCGTTTTATCATGCGTGTTGCCCGTCGGCGCTGGAACCCGTTTAACGATCGCCGCAAGAACCTGGTCAACGTTATTTCCCGTCTTTGCTGAAATCTGAATTATCTCATCTTCGCGGCAACCAAGCAGATTGATCACTTGCCGAGACACGCGCGGCACGTCGGCAGCCGGTAAATCAACTTTATTGAGCACGGGAATAATCACCAAATTCTGTTCCATCGCCAAGTACACATTCGCTAACGTCTGCGCCTGAATACCCTGGCTGGCGTCAACCACCAATACCGCACCCTCGCAGGCCTGCAAACTACGCGACACCTCATAGCTAAAATCGACATGACCTGGGGTATCAATAAGATTGAGATCATATACACCGCCTACACAGCCTGAGTCTGCCTGGGTAGTTTCGTCCCATTCCTGGCCGCGCAGAGTATCCGATTGTTTCGGCTGATAGTCATACTTCATTCGCACCGGAGCCAGTTTTATTGTGATCCCTTTCTCACGCTCCAACTCCATACTATCCAGTAGCTGTGATTTCATCTCGCGCTTCGCTACCGTCCCCGTCATCTCCATCATGCGGTCGGCGAGCGTCGACTTACCGTGGTCAATGTGCGCGATAATACAAAAATTACGAATGCGGTCTAACTTCACCGGCGCAATCTCCCAAAGAAGAGTTTATATAGCCGCCCAAGCACTGGATCGGCTTCGCGCAGTTTAAGCAGCACACTCAACTCAACATACACGCAAAAACTCACAAGCACGATCATCGAAAACTTCGGGAAGGTCGACATAAAGCTCATGTCGCTACTCTGCAGCTGCAGCAGTTGCGTCGTCGCATACGTAATCGCGCCCATGCCAGCGCTTGCCAAAACCATCTTTATTGCTGCTTGTATAAAATCACGCGTAAAAATTCCCGGCATACGACGGCACAAAATTACAAATAAAACAATCACCTCGACAACTGCGACAATTGATTGCGCCCATGCCAGCCCGAACACACCCCAACCAAACGCAAACGTAAAGATTACTGCGAGAATAATATTCAATGTAATCGTCCCGACCGAAATATACAGCGGCGTTTTCGTATCCTGCTGCGCGTAGAACGAGCGCGCCATGATATGGTAAATCGTACGGAACAAAATAGAAATAACAAGCGCGCCTAAAATATTCGCGATCAATAAGTCGCCGCCGTTCTTCACAAACGCTACGACATAACCGCGCGCAAAATACGTAATCACCGCTATCGGCAGCGCCAGCCACAGAATCCAGCGCATCACTGAACGCAATTCCTTTTTGAACAAGTCCGGGCGCCCCTCTGCTAGCCGCTCGGTCATGCGTGGAAAGGCTGCATTGCTAATCGCCACGCCGACCAGATTCACCGGCATCAAACTCAAACTTGACGCCTGCTGGTATGCGCGCGTCACCCCTTGCGCCATGCGCGATGCTAAGTTTATCTCAACGATACTATTAAAATAATCAATCCCCTGGTCAAGCGAACGCGGCGGCAGCAGCCGCAATACGCGCCGGAATCCCTTATTTTTCCACGATATTTTCCAGCGATAGTCAAAGTCAGTACCGATCAATCCAAGCGAGCTCACAACAAGCTGCAAAATTGCGCCAAGCACCACGCCAAGCGCCACGCCCATGATGCCGCCCTCAAACACCTGCCAGCCAAAAATATTGATACCGCCCGTAAACCAGCGCGCGCCGACCACAATACCAATATTGTATATCGTCGGCGCAAGCGCCAAAAAGGTAAATCGCCCAATCGCCTGCTGCATGCTTGACAGCACTGTCGCAACTGCAAACAAAAACGGATTCACTGCAATCACGCGCATCATGCTTACCGCCAAGCTGCGCCCTTGTTCGTCAAATCCTGGACCAACAACGTAGCGCACGAGCGGATCGGCGAATATAATAATCAGCACGCTTGTCACGAGCGTAATGAGCGCCAAAAAATTCACTAAGCTTGAACTCAATTCCCATGCCGACTTTTTATTGCCAGTTGCTAAACGCTGATTAAACACCGGAATGAACGACACGCTGAGCGCACCCGACACTAAAATGAAAAACATGAAATCGGGAATCGTAAACGCCGCTACGTACGCATCGGCACCCACTTTATAGGTGTCGTAATACATGCCGTTGATCAAGCGCTCGCGATATATGCCGAGCAAGCTTGAAAGCAGCGTCGAGCCAGACAATAGCGCAGCCGCCCACTGTACCGACAATTTGCTGTTGGCGCGCGCGACGACCAACCTGACTCGACCTTTTCCCCTCATGGCCGCTACTTGTGAAGCGCCGCCTCCTTCGGCAGCACTGCTTTCGCCATATATTTCGACGCTGCATCCTCTTCAAGCGTTTCGTGCTCAAGCAGCGCGTCCTTCAGCTTTTCAAGAACCGGCATATTATGCGAGATCACCAGCTCGGCACGCCGCGCCGCCTCGGTGATAAGCGCCTCGACCTCCTTATCAATTTCGGTCGCCGTCGCGTCGCTGTACGGACGTTCGCGCGTCATCTTATCAAACATCAGCCCGCCGTTATCCTCATGGAAAACTTGATTACGGAGCTTGCTGCCCATACCTTGCTCAATGATCATATCGCGCGCAATCTGTGTCGCACTGCGCAGGTCGCTGCCCGCACCCGTTGTCACGCCATCGTCGCCATATTTCAGCTTCTCGGCGATACGTCCGCCCATAGCACGCGCTAGAATGTCTTTATATTCGTACACGCTTGTATAACTTTTATCTTCCGGCGGCAAAAACCATGTTACGCCGCCCGTGCCGCCGCGCGGAATAATCGTAATTTTGTGCACCGGATCGCTATCCGGCAGCACGTGGCCGACAATCGCATGCCCCGCTTCGTGGTACGCCGTTAGCTCCTTTTCGTGATCGTTCATCACTTTAGCCTTACGCTCCGGACCGATTGCAACCTTCTCAAACGCCTCAGTTAAATCATCATTCGTGATAACTTTCGAATCACGCCGCGCTGCAATAATTGCCGCTTCGTTCGCCATATTTGCTAAATCTGCACCGCTTGAACCAGCAGTTTTTGCCGCTAATTTATCCAAATCAACCGAATCGTCCGTCGGCTTGTTTTTGAAATGAACTTTCAAAATCGCTTCGCGGTCTTTGCGCTCCGGCAAGCTAATCGTCACGTGGCGGTCAAAACGCCCGGGGCGGAGCAGGGCGGGATCAAGCACGTCAGCGCGGTTCGTCGCTGCGATAATAATCACATTTGTATCCGAATCAAACCCATCCATCTCGACGAGAATCTGGTTCAATGTCTGCTCGCGTTCATCATGTCCGCCGCCCATGCCGCTGCCGCGTTTACGCCCTACCGCATCAATCTCGTCGATGAAAATAATCGCCGGCGCGTTCTTTTTTGCTTTTTGGAATAGATCGCGCACGCGGCTCGCACCGACACCCACAAACATCTCGACAAATTCTGAACCGGAAATACTGAAAAACGGCACATTCGCTTCGCCCGCCACCGCGCGCGCCAGCATTGTCTTACCTGTACCCGGACTACCGACCAGCAGCACGCCTTTCGGGATTTTTGCACCCAATCCTTGGTATTTTTTCGGATGCTTCAAAAAGTCAACCACCTCTTCTAGATCTTGCTTAGCATTATCATTACCAGCAATGTCTTCAAATTTGATCCGCTCTTTGTCAAGCCCGTACAATTTCGCTTTACTCTTGCCGAAACTCATCGCTTGACTGTTTTGCCCCTGCGCCTGGCGCATCATAAACATAAACAGTATCCCGATCAGCACCACTGGCAGTACGATCGTCAAGAGATTCCACATTATAGTGTTGTCGCTCGGCGCGCTATCAGAAATTACCGCCTTGCCTTTGCCGTTCAGCGTATTGTTGCGCAGCAGCGTCCCGACGCCGCCGTTAATATACGATGCTTGCGTCGGCTTATCTTGATCCTTAACAGTAATTTTCAGATCGTTGCCGCGGCCTTCAATCTTTGCTAATTTGCCATCGTTCGCATCTTTAATCACCTGCGACACTGGCACCTCTTTCAGCGGCTGGTGCGGCGAAAAGAACGCCCACATTGCCAGCGCCGCCAGAACAACAATCGCCCAAAACAAACTGAGTCTAATAGTATTTGAAACGCTTGTCGTGCGTTTCGGTTTCTTCGTCGGCATAAAACCCTCATCCTTTCGGTTAACAATCAGAAAAACTCTTTCTACTATATCATTTTTGATAGGCTTTTACTATGCTCGGACGGCAAATGCCTATCATCACGTATAGCTATAAACGAACGGGCGCGTTACGCTTGCCGCCCAATCGTGAACCCTTTTTTTGTCATCGTCAGATATACGCCATCCGCCACCTGGTGAACTGCGCCAATGCGCAGCGTCTGAATCGCTGCAAGCGCCCGCGCAGCATGCGGGCGCGCCACCAACACGCCCGTTTCCCGCTCAATGACGATCCGTACCATTTCTTCGGCGATAGCGCGCGGAATTTGCGTCAAAAAATAACGCGCCTGCCGCGCATCCGGCAATAGGGAAGCCGTTTCAGTAATCATTTTATGCTTTATGGCAATCTGTTTGTTGCGCAGTTGTACGATACGCGCCTGGTCGTCGTTTGATAGCAATTTTGATATTTTGCGACGTAAGCGATTACGCAAATAGCTATCTTCTTGATTGCTCTCGTCTTCAACCCATTCCAAGCGATACCGGCATGCGTACGCGTAAATTTCC
>JABCOJ020000005.1 GCA_013333675.2 Candidatus Saccharimonadota bacterium
CTTCATTCCCCCCAAGAGAACATCTGGCTTTGGCTCCGCCAAAGTCTAGAAAAAGCCGCCCGACAGGGCGACAAAATCTCGGAAAGTTCCATTTTGGTGCGGGTTAGGAGACTCTAACTCCTGGCCTCTTCCATGGCAAGGAAGCGCTCTAACAACTGAGCTAAACCCGCATAGGATTTCTACATATCATTATAGCGAACTTGCCGATTGATTTCAATACCTCTGCGCTATGTAGTATAATAATGAAAGGTATTCGCGGGTATCGTATAGCGGCTATTATGTATGCTTCCCAAGCATGAGACGAGGGTTCGACTCCCTCTACCCGCACCAGGCATTGATAATAGCTGTAATCTAAGTGAAAAACATAGTTCGCTACTGTTTTGTGACAGTAGTTTTATTTTCGTATATTTCATTGATGAAAGCATATATTCTATATTTATACACTCGGTGTATGTTTTTATATAAAATAGCTTGCATAAACTAATAACTGGGTGTATAGTTAAGTTATGAATGCACAATATGTATTGCTCGGATTTTTGACGGAAGGGTCAAATTACGGGTATGAGTTAAAGAAGAAATACGATGGGTATTTCGGTAAGGACAAGCCAATCTTGGCGGGTCAAGTTTATTCGACGCTCGCGCGGTTGAAGCGCAATAATAAGGTAGAAGAAATCGCCGATACGAGCGAATCGGGCGGTCCGGACAGGGTTCGCTACGCTATCACCGAGCAAGGTAAAAGGGATTTGCAGTCCTGGCTAGAATCGCCCGAAGCGCCATCTCCGCAGTTGCAAGCGACGATGTATGTCAAAACAGTATTAGCAATCTTGAAAGACGGCGATGCTGCCCCATACCTTGACAACCAGCGCAAAGCTCATGTCCAGCGAATGCGCGAGCTGACAAACCGGCGCCGCGACAGTAGTTTATCAGACATGCTATTGATTGATTATGCGCTATATCATTTAGAAGCAGACCTGCGCTGGATCGAGTTGACGATTTCGCGCTTAATGAAATTAAAGGAGGAAATATTACATGAATCAACCAATAATTAGTGCTAAACACATCAAAAAGTCGTATGGGCAAACCCACGCATTGCGCGGCGTATCCCTTGATGTGCTTCCGGGCGAAGTGCTGGCAATTATGGGTCCAAGCGGCTCTGGTAAGTCGACGTTACTTCATAGTTTGGCGGCAATCATCAGCGTAGATAGCGGTGAAATTATGCTTGATAGAAAACGCATTGATAGACTAAGTGATGATAAGCGCTCTAAATTGCGCCGTACGTGCTTTGGGTTTGTATTTCAGTTCGGACAGCTTGTGCCGGAACTGACAGTTCATGATAACGTGGCGTTGCCGCTGTTGCTGAACGGCGTTGACCGTAAAGAGGCGTATCGGCGTGCTAATACGTGGATTGATAAGGTTGGATTGAATGGTAAAGAGGAGAGTTTGCCGGGCGAATTGTCGGGCGGGCAAGCGCAACGGGCGGCGATTGCGCGGGCGATGGTGATTGAGCCGAAAGTATTGTTTGCTGATGAGCCAACTGGTTCGCTTGATTCGCTCAATTCCGAGAAGGTGATGGAGTTGTTTATCAAAACCGCGAAAGACAATGGAACGACAGTCATTATGGTGACGCATGAGCCGACGATTGCCGCCTATGCCGATCGCGAGATTATTGTTCGCGACGGGCAAATTGCTGGAGGGCGAAAATGAGTATCAGTTGGCTGTTGTTCAAAAAATCTGGCCGCCAATCAATTGGGCGCCTCAGTCTGACGGCGGCGGCAGTCGCGCTTGGTCTTTTTGTTCTATTGGCACTGACGGCAGGTACGAACGGCTTGATGGGTCGTGCGCAGCATGTCGACTGGCGTTTTGCGGTATTTAATGCTAAGCAGAATAATCAAAAACCAATTCCTGGTGTGTCGCCGTTAAAGGCGTCGTTGTATATGCCTGGTAATCTCAACAAATGGCACGACAAAGAGTTTGATGTAATGTCAGTCTATGCGGCAGGAGATCATGCGCTGAAGTTGCCAGGCGGAATAAAGACGCCGGCGCCGGGCGAGTATTATTTGTCGGAAGCGTTGGCAAAAATCGCCAAAGAGCGTCCGGAGGATCGTATCGGTGAACGCTATGGTACAAAGTATTTGGGAACGATTCCGGCATCGCTTGAATCGTCGCCCGACTCGTTGTCTGTCATTCGCGGGGCGAATGCCGATGAAGCAGCCGCAAAAGATGATTATGGACAGAGCATGTTTGTTGACATATATAAATTTGACACGAGCGGTATGAGAGCGGGGTTTGGCGCGGTAGGATTAGCGCTTATTGCAGTTGGCGGTACGGTTTTACTCTTTCCGATCGTGATGTTTGTAGCGGTTGCGACGCAGCTCGGAAGTGCGCAGCGCGAGCAGCGTTACGCAGCAATTCGACTAATCGGCGGTACGCGGCGCCAAGTGACGAAGATTCTCTTGTTTGAATCATTTATCGCAACGCTCGCCGGAGTCGTTGTCGGCTCGTTGGCGTATCTAGCAGCATTGCCACTCTTGCAGCAATATAAATTTGACGATATGCGTTTTATGCCGCAGGACATGGTCGTTGGCTGGGGGCAATACGCGTTGATTGTCGGCCTGATACTCATGCTTAGCCTGGCGGCAAACTGGTGGGGTATGCGCCACGTGCAAACGTCGCCGCTTGGTGTGGCGCGCAAGCAGAAAGTCGCGAAAAAACCGCGGTTATGGCGCGTCATTCCATTGCTCACTGGACTCGGTATCTTTGTCTGGATGACGCTGCCGGAGGGTGTAAAATGGGTAAAAAGTGCAGATGATGCTATGATGCCAATGCTGGCGTTGATGGGCGGTATTGTACTTGTGATGTTTGGTTTGGTTCTGGCAGGATCGTGGCTAACATATATATTGTCTCGCGTTGCCGCCCGCTTCACGGCACGTCCGTCGACACTTATCGCAGGCAAGCGAATCTCTGGTCAATCAAAACAAGTGTTTCGTAGTGTGAGCGGTGTGGTCTTGGCGCTCTTTGCTGGTAGTTTTTACCTCACGGCGGTTGGCGGCATTGATAAGCTGAACGCTGATGCTGTTAATAACAACGGCTACTCGCAGCTCAAGCGAGATGCTGCGCTTGTGGTGATCGAGCCAGCGGCAGGCGATTTAACTGAACTATTACGCTCGCAGAACTATGTGAAGTCGGTCGAAAAGATTTACCGCAAAGATGACAGTTCATATATTCCATGCCATGTGTTGCCTGTGTATACGCGCCACATTTGTCCAGATAATAAAGAGTACGCGGTGGTGAACTTTAACAACAAGGTGGTTAAAACGGTTGCAACGGTTGATGCTGTTGATAAAGGTGCGACACTGCCAACGTATATGGTGGCATTGAATAGCAATGACAATATCGACGCGCTGCGTACGCTTATTGCAGAGAATAGTTCGCAAACCGCGAGTCGTTATGTTATCAGCGGCACGTACGCGCAGCAGCCGCATATTAGTCCGGTGGTTAAAAGTTTTGCTGAAATGGCATATGCTGGTATCGGTTTGACTATGTCAGTAGCGGTTTGCAGTATGATTGTATCGACAATTGGCGGATTGCTGGAGCGCCGGCGTTCGCTCCTGACACTGCGCCTCGGCGGTATGACGATTGGACAATTAAAGCAGATTGTGATGATTGAGTCGCTTATCCCGCTCGTGAGCGTATCGCTTGTGGCGGCTGGTTTGGGAGTGTGGGTTTCGACTATATTCTTATCGTCGCTTTCAAACACAGTCAAACCAACGCTTGCCTCGACGTATTACTGTATCGTTGGTGGATTGCTTGCGGCGGCGGCTGTTGGCGTTTACCTTGTGTTACCGATGATTAAGAAGATAACGTCGCTTGAGGAAAACCGGACGGAATAACGGCACGCTCTTCTCTATTGTGCAAACAAAAAGAGTTTAGTAGAATAGAGAAAGCGTGGCTCTTTAGCTCAGTTGGTAGAGCAGAGGCCTGAAGAGCCTTGTGTCACTAGTTCGAGTCTAGTAGGAGCCACCAGAAAAGCACGCTCTAGGATAGCCAGAGGGTGTTTTTCTTTTGCCTCTATTTTCGTATTTTTACCACATACGGTATCATAAGTATATGTTCAAAAAATATGTCCTGAAGAAAATGAAGCGGTACGTCATTGACTATTTTGCGTATCACCCCGAAATCAAACTCATTGTTATTGCCGGCAGTGTTGGCAAGACAAGTACGAAGCGTGCACTTGGCGATCTGCTCGTACAGCGCTACCGCGTGCGCATGCATGAAGGCAATCATAACTCTGAAGTGTCGGTACCGCTCGCGATTCTCGGTATTGCTTTGCCAACGAAGTTAAAAAATCCGTTTTCGTGGTTCGGCGTATTTCGTGCGGCGCGGCGGCGGATTCGGCAGCCAACTGATGTTGATGTTATCGTCCAAGAACTTGGCGTTGATCATCCGGGCGATATGGCAGCGTTTGGCGAATACTTACGTCCGGATATTGCGCTTGTGACTGCGGTGACGCCAGAGCACATGGAGTTCTTTGGCACGATTGAGGCAGTGGCGCAAGAAGAATTGTCGGTGTTGTCGTTTTCGAAAGTCGGACTCATCAACCGCGATGATATCGACGGGCGGTTTGCGGATCTCATTAACAATCCAAATTTCAGTACGTACGGTACGTCTGGCAGCGCTGAGTTTCGGTTTGAGCCGCAGCGATTTGATGCTGATGTCGGCTATAGTGGTACGATTATCGCGTCGGAGTACGGTTCGTTTCCGGCGACGATCAAAGTTGCGGGCGAGCACAGCCTGCGTCCGATTATGGGCGCGGTTGCTGCTGCAATTATGTTTGGGTTTGCGCCTGAAGAAGTTGTGCGCGGCTTGAGTATGATCAAGCCTGTGCCGGGGCGCATGAATATTCTGCACGGGATCGGCGGTGTTACGGTGATTGATGATACGTATAATTCAAGTCCAGCCGCTGCCGCTGCCGCGCTCCAAACGCTCTATTCGTTTGACGATGCTGCCGAACGCATTGTTGTGCTCGGCGATATGCGCGAACTTGGCGCAAGCAGCCAAATGGAGCACGAAAAGCTCGGCTCAATGTGCGATCCGAATTTACTTGCCTGGGTAGTTACCGTTGGTCCGGAGTCTGAACATTATATTGCTCCTGCGGCGCGGCGGCGCGGTTGCCAGGTTCATATTGCGCGGAATGCGATTGAAGCAGGCGAGTTCGTGCGTTCGGTGACGCAGGGAAATGCGATTGTGCTCGTGAAGGGGTCGCAGGACACGATTTATCTGGAAGAATGCGTGAAAGTATTGTGTAATATGACAGAAGATGTTAAACTTGTCCGCCAAGATGCGCAGTGGATGGCGAAAAAAGAAGCGTTTTTCCAGCAATTTAAGTAAGGAGAGCAAACACTATGGCGAAAGAGAAAGAACCGAAACCGAAGCAGAAACGCGCGAAGAAGAAAGATGTAGAACGACCAACTGCCAGCACGAACGCAGAACAGGCGATAGCTAACACGGAATCATCGAAACCTGTCGCGCCCGTTCAGCCAGCACCGCAGCCATTGCAGCCGACATTACCGCAGCACCCCATGCCATACACGCCGCGTACATCGCCGCAGTTAGTACTTATTATTATTGGCTGTATCGCGGGTGGCGTGCTGTTCTTACTCGCGATTTGCGGCGGCGTGCTGGCGTACTCAATATATCAGCGCCCCGAAAATGTCGTGCTTGACGCGATTACGAAACTGCAATCAGCGAAAAAGTTTTCGACGCATACAGAAATCACCATGGACTATAAATATGATGTCGGCGCGAAAGATATTTCGTTCAAAAAGTTAACGCTTGATACCGGCATGAATTCGTCGCCAAGTGTTGATGCTAATGCTACGTTGCAAATGAGCGTCGGCGGTCGTGATGTTTCGGTGAAAGCGTCTGCACTCATGACTGACGACGGCACGATATATTTCAAAGTCCAAAATCTCGCAGAAGCGCTGAATGCATTTACGGGCAGCAAGGAATTACCAGCGTCCGCTAAAAATCAGCTTGAAAAAGTGAGCAATAAGTGGGTGAAGTACGAGATTAATGATTTATACAAGAATAATCAGCGCGCGGCAGAACGGGCGCGGTGCGTACAAAATGTTTATAAACGTAGCCTTAAAGATAGTAAAAAACGTAGGGAAATTGTGAGCACTTACCGCAAATATCCATTTGTGATGATTGAAAGTATGGCACAGCCAAAGGACGGTAATGTCGGGTATACGGTATGGATTGAACCAGTGACATGGCGGCAATTCAACAAGGCATTCGCGCATACGGCAATTGCGCAGGATATAAAAGCTTGCGGCCCATCAACGCACGATAATTCCTCTGTAGTGCTGGACGATGCAGATGATACCTACGCTAATCCTGCACCTTCACATTCGGTGCTCGGACACAGTAAAACGAAATTTACAATGTGGATATCGCCATGGTCGCATGAGCTGCGCGCGCTTGATATTGAAGGCGGGCCTGACGCACGGTTCTCGCTGAAGAGCCGCACTAAATTTGATTTCTCGAAAGGCGTGGCGACTGCGAAGCCGAATGACTCGGAAGTAATACATGCCGACGAATGGAATAAACGTCTTAACGAGGCAATGAATATAAGCAATTCTTCGGCGTCGTCAAGCGGCGACAGCTAGTTTTATCCTCTGCCGATCGGCGTAAAATCTGATATACTATAGCTAATGAAACGCTATAATCCATCTGAAATTGAGCCGAAGTGGCAGCAAATCTGGGCGGATGATGCCCGCTACCGCGCTGTTGATTTTGGCGATAAACCAAAATACTACATTACGGGTATGTTCCCGTATCCAAGCGGCGCAGGTATGCATGCAGGGCATTTTTTGGAGCACTCCATCGTTGATACGGTTGCGCGGTTTCGCCGGGCACTTGGGTATAACGTATTGTATCCGATGGGTTGGGACAGCTTCGGATTGCCGGCGGAAAATTATGCGATTAAAACAGGCAAGTCGCCGAAACAAACCGTACCCGAAAATATTGCGAACTTCAAAAATCAGCTGCAGCGCGTTGGTGCAAGCATTGATTGGACGCGCGAAATTAACACTAGCGACCCAGCGTATTATAAGTGGACGCAGTGGATTTTTACGAAGCTATTTGAGCGCGGACTCGCGTATCAGAAAGATTCGCTCCAATGGTGGTGTCCAAAAGACAAAACAGTGCTTGCGAATGAGCAGGTGATTGACGGCAAGTGCTGGCGCTGTGATTCTATGGTTGTCAAGAAACCAATGAAGCAATGGTTCTTCAAAATTACGGCATACGCTGATGAATTACTCGCCGAGCTGCCCGAGATGGATTGGCCGGACAAAATTAAAATAGCGCAGCGAAACTGGATCGGCAAAAGCGAGGGTGCGGAGGTAAATTTCCTGATTGACTGTAAGCCGTCTGATTCGCTGAAATTTACGCCTGAGCTAGCAGAGAAAATTAAGGCTGCCGCTAAGACGAATACGATTCGCTTAGGAGTAAAAAATCTTGCAGCGGGCGATGTCGCTGAACTTATGACGCGCGACGGCGATACCGTAGAATCGTTTGGCTATGCGAAAATTACGAATGCTCAGAAACTACCGCTTAAAAAAGTACCGAATAATATGCCCGGACATGAGAGTTATCGCGATGATAATGAAAAGCTTGCTGATTTTCAGAAATTTTACGGTAATGATGTGACGCTAGATAGCGTAGTTGCGGTATATGATTTTGAATATATTCCGCCAATTACCGTTTTCACGACGCGCCCTGACACGATTTTTGGCGCGACGTATCTAGTGCTTGCGCCTGAGCATCCCTTGGCGCGAATGCTAGCGAACGATGATACTCAGGCGGCGGTAAACGCATACATTGATGAAGCGGTGAAAAAAACTGAAATTGATCGTACAAACGATACCAAGGAAAAGACAGGCGTGTTCACTGGTAGTTATGCGATTAACCCGGCAAATGGTGAAAAGATGCCGATATGGGTAGCTGATTATGTGCTCGGCGGTTACGGTACGGGTGCAGTGATGGGCGTACCGGCACACGATGAACGTGATTTTGCATTTGCAGAGAAATTTGAGCTACCGGTCGTTGAAGTCATTGAGCGTCCTGAGGACGACACAAGTGCTGAGCAGTGCTATCATGGCGAAGGGATTCTCGTGAATTCTGGCGCGTTTGACGGCACGCGGAGTGAAGACGCGCGCGAGCAGATCGTCGCGTGGCTGGAGCAAGAAGGTGTTGGTCGCGCTAGGACAACGTATAAGATGCGTGATTGGCTAATTAGCCGCCAACGTTATTGGGGCGCGCCAATTCCGATCGTTCATTGTCCGGTTGACGGCGCAGTAGCTGTACCAGAGTACGATTTGCCAGTATTGCTTCCAGATGTTGACGATTTTGTGCCGCGCGGCGACGGTAAATCTGTATTGGCGGCGCAAGAAGATTGGGCGCATACGACTTGCCCAAAGTGCGGCGGTCCAGCAATGCGCGAAACAGATACGATGGATGGTTATGCGTGCAGCTCGTGGTATCTATTACGCTACACAGATCCGCACAATGATCAATGCGCATGGGGTATGAAACAAGTTAACTACTGGGCGCCGGTCGACATGTATGTCGGCGGCGACCATGCAACGGCGCACTTGCTCTATGTTCGTTTTTGGACGCACGTCTTTCGCGATCTCGGGCTGACAGGATTTGCCGAGCCGGTCAAGCGGCTTGTATATCATGGGCTAATTCAAGCTGAGGATGGGCGCAAAATGAGCAAAAGCCTCGGCAATGTTGTCGACCCGCTTGATGTTATTGATCAAGGCTATGGCGCCGATGCACTTCGTACATTCGAGCTGTTTCTCGGGCCGATTACCGAAAACTCCAGTTGGTCGAGCCGCGGCATCGCTGGCGTGTATCGATTCTTGAATCGTTTGTGGACGCTTGTGCAAGAATACGACGAAAGCGATAAATCAGCGCAAGTAAACGTAAAAAAGCTTGATAGTTTGACGCACGCAACAATTAAAAAGGTTACCGACGATATTTACCGCTTAAGCTTCAATACGGCGATTGCCGCTCTGATGGAGTATGTGAATGATCTGTACAAACTAAAAACTGAGGGCTTTTCACTTGCGTGGCGGTCGGCGCTTGAGACGCTCGTGCAGCTCGTGCAGCCTTTTGCGCCGCATATGGCTGCTGAGCTGTGGCGGCAACTTGGGCATGATTCGCAGCTTGATTTTGTTGATTGGCCCGATTTTGACGATGTAAAAATTATGCAGGACACGATGACGATTGTCGTACAAGTCAATGGTAAAGTACGCGCCAAATTACAGGTAGCAACTAGCGCGGGCGAAGATAAAATTAAACAGCTCGCCCTGAGCGATGAAAGTGTCAAACGCTATGTCGTGGGCGAGCCGAAGAAAGTGATTTATGTGAAAGGCAAACTAATTAGCGTAGTAATTTAGCCTAATCCTCAGCCTTTCGCTCTAATCGTAAATTCGCGACATCTATGAGTTCGTCACCATTTATGCGTCCGACGGCTACGTAAGCTGTATCTCCAGGGTGCATAGTGCCTTTGCCGTCACTTTCTATGCTTCTTGATAGATTTATTGACGTAGCGGCTGAAGTACTTCGTGCATTATTAGCATCAGCGCTAGAAAAATTGCCCGATTTTCGTTGCTCAGCTATGACTCTTTCACCGGCGCTTTGGGAGCCATCGCCATCCTTTATAGTTACTTCTACGATCTCAACACCCTCGGGCAACGGGTTGTTGTCGGGGTCTTTAATGTAATTATCAACAATTTGAGCAACCTGTGTCTCTGGTGATAGCGGCTCTTTTGTTTCGCCGCTTTCTGTCTCGCTGCCGCACGCTCCTAACCCCGTTGCTAGCGTGGCGAGAACAGCAATCTCAGCGCTTGTCTTTAGGACGCGGTTTGCGGTTGATTTTGATTTTTCTGTGTTGGATAGTTCATGTGATGTATTCATAGATATTACAATAACACAAGCATAATAAAAAGTCAATGTTTTATCGTAAAAAATGGTAAATTAGTCAAGTAACTTGAGAAAAACATCATTTTCGCGTATAATACAGTTCAAGTTTATACAAGAAATCCGAGAGAAGGAGAATATTTCATGGCACAGCCAAAGAAGCAATCAAGTCCTCGCAAGACTGGTCTGCGTCGCAGCCACTTGGTCGAGAAACTCGCAAAGCGTGTTAACCGCACCTCGCCAGTGCGAGTGTATATCGGCAAGAATAAACGGACAACCGCACAGGTGGCGCAACCAGCAAACAATCAAACGAGCAAGCCGGTAAAAGCAGCGGAGTCAAAATCTGCGAAGTAAGCTAATAGAATCTTATTTTAAGAGGAAAAATACTAAATAAGGAACTGACGCGTATGGCATCAAACCGGCATCTGGGCAGAATTGTTGCATTGCAGGCACTGTATGAATATGAAGTCCGCACGCAAGCGGGCGACACATCGGATACGCTTGAGGCTATTGTTGCGCGCGATATTGTTCGGTACGAATCAGCGATTGACGACGTTACGTTTGTAAAAGAGCTTGCAGACGGTGTCGTCGATAAGCAGGCGGAGCTTGACGCGGCGCTGCAGCCGATTGCGCCAGATTGGCCGATTTCGCAGATAGCGCGTGTTGACCGCACGGTGCTGCGAATCGGC
Source organism: Candidatus Saccharimonadota bacterium (assembly GCA_013333675.2). Classification (GTDB taxonomy): domain Bacteria; phylum Patescibacteriota; class Saccharimonadia; order Saccharimonadales; family Saccharimonadaceae; genus Saccharimonas. The sequence continues at coordinate 10,677 of JABCOJ020000005.1, forward strand.
CTGTACGAATTACTATACCGCAGTGACGTCGTGCCGCCAAAAGTAGCAATCAACGAAGCGGTTGAGCTTGCGAAAGCGTTTGGTTCCGATAATTCAAGCCGGTTCGTGAACGGTGTGCTTGGTACGGCATACCGCACGCTGGTAAAGGGGGCATCGGATAATGACGAAACCGCCAAAGAAACAACAAAGCAAAAATAGATTTGATCATATCCGCAAGTACTTGACGCGTTCGCGTTCGGCATCGATTCAAGAAATTGTACGCGAGCCAACAAGCGGCGGCGTGATTTTTCGCCATGGCGTAAATGGGCTGGAAATCTTATTGATTCAAGACGCCAAAGATCGTTGGACGATCCCGAAAGGGCATATTGAAGAGGGTGAGACTGCAGTGCAAACAGCGCGCCGCGAAATTGGCGAAGAAGCAGGATTGCATGATGTTGATATGCTCGGATGGCTCGGTAAAATTCATTTTCGGTACCGCCGAATTGATAAGCTCGTACTGATGACGACGCAAATTTATCTAGTGCGCGTCCGTACGAGCGGCGATGAAATTCAGAAGGAGGATTGGATGAAAGGTATCAAGTGGTTCCCGTTCAATGAAGCTCTCGATTTAATTGAATATGAGGATATCGCAAAACTAATGTTAAAAGCAAAAACACGCATACGAGAGGAGAAGTTATAAATGTCAGGCATGCCAACGGGGCCATATCAGGACTGGGCAAAGCAGAAATTAGGATTTGAATATAGTGATATTCAACTTCTGATTACTGCTTTGACGCATCGCAGCTATGTAAACGAGCACCGTAAATCGGTGAGCGAGCATAATGAGCGGCTTGAGTTCTTGGGCGACGCCGTACTTGAACTGGTCGTGACCGATTATCTGTTTCAGCACTACGGCGAACCGGAGGGAATTCTGACAAGCTGGCGTGCGGCATTAGTGAATACGATTAGCAATGCAGAATCTGGAAGAGAGTTGGGGTATGAGCCATTGGTGCGTATGAGTAAAGGCGAGAAGCATGGTTCAGATCGAGCGCGGCGTCAGATTCTAGCAAATGCGTACGAAGCAGTGATAGGCTCAATCTATTTAGAGCGCGGCTACGATGACGCGGCGGCGTTTATACAGAAGTATACGATCGTGAAGCTTGATAAAATCCTTGCCGAGGGTTCATGGCGCGACCCAAAAAGCCATTTACAAGAAATTAGCCAGCAGGTTGATAGCGCGACGCCGGTTTACAAGGTTCTCTCTGAGGAGGGGCCGGATCACGATAAAGTATTCACGCTCGGCGCATATGTCAACGATACGCTGATGGGAAAGGGTATTGGGTCAAGCAAACAGTCGGCGCAGCAAGAAGCGGCAAAAGCAGCGCTTGAAGCCTATGCGAAGCAAAAAAGCGCTAAGTCAGATTGACTTTTATCGTAAAATCCGGTAGAATGTCTAAGAAGTAAAAGAGTAAACCTGTAAAGTGAAGTAAAGGAATATTACATTTATGCTCGCAATTCGTTTGCAACGCCTCGGCCGCAAAGCTTATCCGGTATACCGGTTGGCGGTACAAGAAGCTCAGCGCCATCCGTCAAGCGGCCGCGTGGTCGCGTATGTCGGCAGCTACAATCCGCACACTAAAGATTCAAATATCAATGTTGAATTGGCGCAAAAATATTTGGATAATGGCGCACAGCCGACGCCGCGTGTCGTCAAGCTGCTTAAAAGTGCTGGCGTGAAGTTGCCGGGTTGGGTAAAAGAGTTCGAAGGCAACAAAACGAGAGCGGTGAAAAACGCCGAGAAGTTGCGTAAGAACCAGCCAAAAGAAGACGCTACGGAAGAGCCTGAGGTCGCCGAAGCTTAACTTAGAGAGTGAAGCGCGAAAAGCTCGCCCAAAGTTTACAGCGGCGAGCTTTTTATTTTGCTTGTGTTCCGTGGTATACTGAAAAAGTACGATAACCTGTAAGACCGAAAAGGAGGCATGAGGGCATATGTCGACAATAGACCAGCAATTTGTAGAATATATCGTAAAATCTTTGGTAGAGCACCCAGACGATGTATCGGTTGACCGTATCGTTGACGAGAAAGGTGTGCTGTTGACGCTGACGGTTAATCCTGGAGATCTAGGTCGTGTAATTGGTCGTCGCGGCGGTACAGCGCAAAGCTTGCGGACACTACTGCGGGCGCTCGGAACGAAGAATAGCGCGCGTTACAACCTGAAGATCGTCAATAACGACAACCCGGACGAAGCAGTAGCGAATGTATCAAGTGAAGAACCTGTGGACAGTGCAACTACTGATACTGTGGAAAACAGTGCTGATGAACCAAGTGAATTCGCAAAAAAGTCGCGCGAAGAGCTTGCAGACCTAGACGACCTTGATATATAATCATAAGTAAGTTCATGCGAGAACCTTGAACTGCGAGAAAACATACAAATTGCTCTTATTGCGAGCAAACCAACAAATGGTTTGAGAGACTTATTTGTGCAAGAAAGCCACTTTTGCTATCTAGCGGAGTGGCTTTTTTGTTGGTTGCGTGAAAGAGAACATTTTATTTTTTTTGGCGGCGCAGTTTGCGAGAGGTGTAAGGATTATTTGATAAGAGTAGTAATGTATAATATTATGTATATTTTTACAAACATAGTTATAAAATAAATTATACAAATAGCGCTACTTATATATGGCAATGAAGTAAGCGTATATGCAAGTACACTAAAAATATAAATAGACGCTTTAGTCAAATATTGCTATACTATAAATTATGAGAAAATTCCAAATTGTCACCTTATTCCCTGAGATGTTTACTGGTGTCTTTGGCAGCTCTATGATGTGGAAAGCACAAAAGGACGGTTATGTTGAGCTATCGACGATTAATTTGCGCGAGTTTGGACTTGGTCCGCGTCGAACGGTTGACGATACGCCGTATGGCGGCGGTGACGGTATGCTTCTGATGGTTGAACCGTTATGGCGAGCGGTTGAGCAAGCGAAAGAAAACGACCCAACTGCAAAAGTTGTCATCATGACGCCGCGTGGTATGCGTTGGAAGCAGGCGCTTGCGCAGGAATATAGCGAGCAAGATTGCGGATGTATCTTTATCTGCGGTCGGTATGAAGGATATGATGAACGGATTATGGCACTTGTCGATCAAGAGCTAAGCGTTGGCGATTATGTGTTGACAGGCGGTGAGCTGCCGGCGATGACGATTATCGATAGCATTGTGCGACTTATTCCGGGCGTACTTGGCGGCGAAAACAGCGCGGCAATTGAAAGCTTCAGTGATGGCGAAACGCTTGAGTTTCCGCAGTACACGCGCCCCGAAGAATGGCGTGGCATGAAAGTTCCCGAGGTGCTGCTGAGCGGTCATCATGGTAATATCGCTACGTGGCGTGCAGCACATAGCCGCAAGGTGGACTAGGAATCGCTCGGTTTCGGGGTGTATCTCGCCCGAGTTTTGCAGGTTGTGGTATTTTCAGAAACCTAAACACCCTGCAAAAGCAGGGCGTTTAGGATGTTGTGGTGGATATATCGGAGAGCGATCGATACAAGTTTTGGTGTTTGTTTTTGTAACTTCGCTATCTGTAGAATACACGGAATTACGGTATGTGGCAAGTATTTTTTGGACAAATTTGAAAAAATCATGTGGAAAAACTGTATACTAAAGATATGAAACAGTTTATAACTAGTATTTTTCCAAAAGAAGTATTTAGAACGCGGGCGAACTACGCGGCGTTTGGGCTGGCGTGCTGGACGGTTGCCGTGCTTGTACTGCAATTGTTCGCGTTTGAGAAATTTCCCAGCACGTTCGGCGGCTTGCCGAGCGATGCGCAAACCTGGCTCGCGGTCGCAATCGTTGCCGTCGAACTGATGTCGCTGCCTTTTTTGTTGTCGATGGATTTGCCGCGTGCTGTTCGGTGCTTCTCTGGTGTGCTGGTGGTATTTACACCTACATTATGGCTTCTCGCTAGCGTGTATGCATTGCTATCCGGGGGGTCGATTGCCTTGTTCGGTACGCTTGTTTCGCAGCTGCCGTCTATTGTTTATGTCATGTTAAGTGCCGTATGGTTAAGCGTTCTGGCTGTCTGTCTGCGCGAACTAGTCCTCGATGGAAAGAGGCATACATAACTTGACTATAAAAGAAAAGAGTGTTATTATAGAAAGATATAGCATATGAGCGAGACAAATACCCCAGTAGATTAACTAGTGATACGGACGAGTATGCTTTGGGGCAGTCTCATTTTTTGAGCGAAGCGGCGAATTTTACAATAAGAGAGGTATATCGCGATGAAAGCTCTAGTACAGAAGTCACAAGAAAGAAAAGAGCATACGGGGCGATGTCTACTATGGCAATTATTCATTTCTTTGACGAGACGCCGGCGTCAAGCTTCGTTCATGCAGGCTCGATAGGGTCGGAGCGCGCTTACGACAACCAACCACGCTTTCAGGGCGACACTACCGACCCATCTCAGCATGACCCGACGAATTTTAGATATTTAGTTCATGCTTTGAATCCGTATGTAAAAATAAGCGCTATGCGTATAGCGGTTGATTTTAGCGATCACATCAATTCTTCGCACGGCGACCAGTCAATAAACATGTATGAACAGCCAGAGAGAGTGGCGGAGCGCGTCTCTTTGAGTATGTCTCTAATTGATCAAGACCACACCGCTACATGGGGGGATGGAGGCTTAATAATCTCGGCGCCTGAAGAAAATATCGTTTTAACTTCGAGGACTGATGCTGGTACGCACAATAACGACAAGAACTCCCTCTTGGAGCAAGGCGCTAGACACGGCATAATGTCGGCGGATCAATTGTTAGCTAATACATCACCACGACAATATAATGAGGTCGTAGCTTTGGCGGACAACGACGGTAGTAAACTAGAGACGATAGGGTTCTTCTATAAGGTTACTTCCAAGGGCGAGCCGACCGACCCGGTGATTGCGCAGCAGATGCGGATGCACGCCGAGCGGTTGGGTTTACCGGTGGTAGAAATTCTACAGGAAGCTAAAAAAGACAAAGTCACTCGCTATGCACTAGGTGATGATGAGCAAGAGCACATTGCGATTACTTACAATGGAGAGAGTTTTGCGATAGCGGGGTTTGACAGAAATTACATCTACTACATGACTGAAGAAGCTGGCAGGCATAGGTTTGCTTCACCTGAAGAAATGAGCGCTGCACTTCAGTTTGCTGTTGATACGAACGAGATGACGGAGGTAGAAATGCAACGGGTGCTGGATGATTATGTCGAAGTGCGCGAGCGTCGAATGACGCCGACGGCTTATTATGACGACGAGGGTAATTTCGAAAAGATTGTGTATTATGATGGCTATGGCGACTATGAATTGAGAGTTACGCTTTATAATTCGGGGTATATCAGTCGGGTAAGTACAAAGCGGGAGAGCGAGAAGCAGAGGAGGGTGATGTTAGGCGATTTTGTCCGTTGTGACACTCAAAGCTGTAGTATTCCAGCTCGACCGCATGAAGCTGACTCTATGGTGAAACGTGCCAAAGAAGGCTTAGACGAGGCTAAGGCGGATGAGTTGCAGCAATCGATAAGTGTCGAGAGGCTATTGAGCAAAACTGGAGCGTATACGTACAAGAGACGCTGTAGAGAAAAATTAGTGAAGTCTAACCCTAAAATATACCTCAATTGAAACCCTTTAGACAAAAAAGTTGAGTTTTTGACCCGAAGATGCTATAGTACTAAAGTACTCGTCGTATTTCATTTGGCATTTCGAGTCAGTATATTGGGGATTCGCCAAGTGGTAAGGCACTGGGTTCTGGTCCCAGCATTCGGGGGTTCGAATCCCTCATCCCCAGCCATTTTAGAGAGTAGATCCAAATTGTCGCTCAAATGGGCGATTTTTTGATTGAGATTTTTAATTCTTGTCAAAGGCAGAAAACTGCTTTCTGCTCCCTTCCGGAAAGCAGTTTTTGAGCCAACTCCAAGCTTGTTTTGGGAGTTGAGGGTGGTGAGGGTTTTGTTTCGCATTGCGAGGTTCGATCCAAAGATTTCAAGCAAAACAGTCTTTTGTCCGCCAAAATCATCAATTTCGCGCAAATTACAGGTAGATTTTGCTATTTCTAGCCATTTTCGCATAGGTTCGATCCAAGCATTATGGTTGGTCGTGAGGCTTGTCAATTTTTCCTCCAAACTTTTCTTTTCGCTCAAAATCTCCGATTTTTTAGCTAGAAAAGTTTGATGGTCGATGTCTTGATCTAGATAACTATCAAGTAAAATCTTTAGTTTACCGTTCAGATTGGCAATTTTATCTTTCAAATTTGCCACAATAGACATACTGCCCGCATTTTCAGCTTTTTCATCTTGCGCTATTCTGTCAGTTATATAATCATAAACTTTCTCAGACATCTGATAATCGCCAAGCAGCGCCGAAATCTGCGGTGGTAGCAAATCTTTTTCGCGAATTGCTGGCTCGGTGCATTTAACGAATTTGCTCTTGCGCGAACATCGATAATATGTCCAGTTGTGGACATTACCGTTCATTTGCTTTTTGGTTTTTGTTTCGGCAGTTATCGCCATGCCACAGGACGCGCAACGAATAGTCCCTAAAAATGGTATCGGCTCTTTTGTTTGGATTTTCTGGTGTCCGCGTCGCCTGATAACGGCTTGGACTTTGTCTCATAGCGATTTTGACACTATGGGCGTGTGTCTGCCTTCGTGAAGTTCACTGTTATATCTAAAATGTCCGTAATAAAAAGGATTTTGCAGAATCGATTTTATCTTATCGTCTTTGAACAATTTTCCGCCACGCGTTATCGCGCCATTTTCTTTCAGAAAATCGGCAGCCGCATAAGTACTCAAATCTGGGGTATCGCTTCATGGCTATCGAAGCTGGTGAGGTTGCTCAGAATATCGCTCTCGGAGCGGTGGAGTCTGGCATGGCTACCTGCTTCCTCGGAGGCATGAGAGAACAGGAAGTTGCCGATGAGTTGCAGCTTGATGACTGTCTTTTGTTTCTGGCGATTGCGCTTGGCAAGCCTGCCGCCGCAAGTACAGAGAAAAAGCAGTCATTACTAGCGCAACTCGAGAGCGAGATGCTCGGAGGCGACAAGGCTGTTAGTTACGCCTGGTTTGCTGATGACACGCTTGCTGATAACTACGATAAGTCGTATTTCCAATTCTTGGCTACTGCACAAAATGGTCAAGTTGCTAGTGGAACATCGACGTCGTGGTCTGACGCAAAGCTCAAGGCTATCGCAGAAGGATATGAACGACAGCAGTCGTCATATTTCTTCTACGATGTTCGGTCGTCAGCGCGAGAACTATCAGGTCGTTGGCTTGATCCACGGGTCATTGCGCCTCTTACCGATGCGCAGTACGTTTAGTTTCCTCATCTGCAAAAATTCAGCGAGGATTTGGAAATTGAATGGGTCAAGGGAGTAGATTATGCGGGAGAAACGGTATTCGTACCGACTGATCTTGTGTTCTACTCTACGCCAAAACTCGATAGAAAGTTGGTAGTGGACACCTGCTCTTCGGGTTTTGCGGCCTACACTGACATGGCTGGGGCAATTAACCGAGGCTTGCTAGAGATCGTCGAGCGAGACAGTCTGATGCGTAGCTGGTACGAAAAGCGTAGTCCGCGCATGCTGGATTATGTAATTCTGCCACTACATCTGCAAAACAGGGCGAAGTACTGGAGTAGTCGAGGTCACAATGTGACCGCCCTTGATGTGAGCCAGATGGGAGTTGTCATCATTGAAGTGGTGATTACCTCCGACTCATATCCCTGCTTTGTAAGTGGTGCATCCAGCTCGCTGGAGTCGTTTGATGAGGCTGCTATCAAGGCTTTTCAAGAGGCTGAGTCTAGGCTGATCTACGGCTTAAACGAGCAGAGTACACGAGAGCTTACTCCCGAACACGTTCATAGCGTCCTAGACCATGAAGCGCTTTACGCTCAGTCGAGGCTATATCATGAGTACCTGGAATTTCTTTTTGAGGGTGAAATCTCAAAAACTATTCCTGAGGCAACGGCTTCGATCGATGATCTAAAGTGCAAGCTGGATGCGGTTGTCGTGAACGTATCGGAAGAACGCTCTGCACTGAGAGTTGTAAAAGTACTAAGCCCTAAGCTGGTTCCGATTAGCTTTGGCTTTGGTGCCGGACACTACTCTCATCACTCACTGACTTGTGTGGCAGAAGACGCACGTCTTATGCCACACTATTTTGCTTGAGTCTATCTCGCATTGATATGCGAATTATGCAGGATAGATTCGCGAATCCAAACAGAAAGGAGGTGATTTTATGCACACCGAAGCTCTCTCGACTATCACCGTGGTCGTGTCACCGGTTTCACGAGCTATGGCTAGCGGTGGCGGAAGCCACTGCGGCGGTGGCGGTGGCGGCGGCAACTGCGGCTCCGGCGGCGGAAGCGGCTGCGCAGGCGGTAGCTGCGGCGCTGGATGCGGAGGCAATAGCTGCGGCAGCGGCTGCGGCAAGTAGCCTTCACGTCGGATAGTGCGATCACAAAAAACGTAGTTTAAAACTACGTCTCGTCCCCGTTGTTACGCATATCGCGACGGGGACTCTTCAATTTATAGGATAAAATCCTTGTAACTTGCCAAAGTCGCCTGCGCAATAGTCTGACTAGTTTGATGTAGGTGTTGTTTCACAAAGTAATACCCAAGTTTATACCCCGCCCAGCGCGGCAAAACATTGTCGCCGGTGAAAAATATTTTGTTATAATCATAAACTTTGTTTTCAAGGCTGTCTTTCAGTGCAGCAATCATCTTATCAATTTCAGCTTGAGAAGTTTTCTGCACTTCTCTCAAGAAAAATTGTTGGTCTCGTCGTCCAGAGTCAGCCATCACTTCCTCTTCTAGTACAACCGCCAAGCCCTCCAGAATCATGCCGTCAAACATAGTTTCGGCATATTCGGGCAACTTTTCCCAGCGCAGCGAATGCGACATTTCGTGGCAAATCGTTTCGAAAATAAAATCCTCGCTAATCTCGTGCTGGCTTTTATCAATCGAGAGCATAATCAAGCGCGAATGAAACGTTTTGCCTGCGATGCCGTCCTCGGCGATGGTCGGCAGCAAGTGTGAGGGTGTAGCGATAATTACATCAACTTCGTAATCAAATTGCGCAAACTCACTCGAAACAAAAGCTTCGGCTTGTTGTGCTGCGTTTTTGAACATGGCAATTTCGGCATCGGTGAAAGTTTGGTTGGCGTTAGCGATGTGGAGTTTGCTCATGGTTTTATTATACTGCAATAACATAAGTACTACTATAGGGGCAATGCTATTTATTAAGTGCAATATTTAAATGGAAATCACTAAAATCTCAGCAGCGGCCTTCGGCGGGTCGGGGCGCGGGCGACCCGCCGAACAGGGCTTTGCCCTGATTTATCTTTCAATGCTGTGCCATAGTCTGGAAATAGGTTCGAGCAAACTCGTAAAAGTGAGCCAGATGAAATATGATGAAAAACTATCAGTGGTAAAACGCCACTGATTTTTTTGTACAGAAAAGCTCAAGAGTTATCTGTAGAAAGTACGGCGCAAAGATATACGAGAGCGCGCGACAGTACAACACTCTCTAGCGGAAACTTTCTCCTTAACAACGTGTAGACAATAGCGAAAAGTCTAGCCAGCGATGACTTCAATGTACTCTACCTGTATAATTTTTGGGAGCCAGTACAAAAATGTAAAATGTATCCTTTAATTGAGTGATAAAATAATATCTGTAAGATAAGTATATAGGACTTAAGGCTACGTAGATATGATGAAAAACAAAATTTCGTGTTACGTTTGTTTATTTGCATCGTTTGTTGTGACGTCTATATCCATACAAACCGCTATGGATGGCATGAACGGCGAATCGCCGAGTGCGTGGATTCATATATTCGAGTTTTTTGTGGCGATATTCTTTGTTGTATTAGCGCTTTATTTTAAGTATAGATCTTTGCGGGATAAAGATAAGCAATTGTAGTACTGTCTTTTGACAAATATCTCTAGCTCAGACATAATATAACTATGAGTAAGATTACGACGCCGCGTTTGCCGAGCGGGTTTAATGAATATTTGCCGGCGGAACAAATTGAGTTTAACCGTTTACTAGCGATTATCCGAACAACGTACGAGCACTATGGATTTGTGCCGCTTGATACGCCTAATGTTGAACTGAGCGAGGTATTGCTCGCAAAAGGCGGCGGCGAGACCGAAAAGCAAATCTACCGGTTTGAGCGTGGTAAAAATGATTTGAGCCTGCGATTTGATTTAACTGTGCCGCTTGCGCGTTATGTTGCGCAGCATCAAGGCGAGCTGGCGTTCCCGTTCCGGCGTTACCAAATTGGCAGAGTGTATCGTGCGGAGCGGGCACAGGCGGGGCGATTTCGTGAATTTTATCAGTGCGACATCGACACGATTGGCAGTTATAGTTCGGTGGTGGATGCAGAATTTCCGGCGATCATCAATGAGATTTTCGAGCAGTTTGATTTTGGCGAGTTTACGATTCGTATTAATAACCGTAAAGTGCTAAATGGATTTTTTGACGAACTTGGTTTGGGCGCGGTGGCGACTGACGTACTGCGGATTATCGACAAAATTGAAAAAATCAGCCGTGGTGATTTGATGGCTGAGCTGCATGATGTCGGTTGTAGCGATGAGCAGGTCGCGCACTTGTTGGAATTTATCACGATTCAGGGCGAGAATGACGAAATTTTACACAAACTTGAGACGATTGACATCAATAACGAGCAATTCCAGACGGGTGCACGCGAACTGCATGATGTGCTGACAGCGCTGCGTGCGATGTATGTGCCGGAGCACCGCGTGAAGCTTGACTTGACAATTACGCGCGGTTTGGATTACTACACTGGTACGGTGTACGAAACGAATTTGAATGACCACCCGGAGGTCGGCAGCGTGTGTTCGGGCGGGCGGTATGATAATCTGACGGCAAATTATTCCAAGCGATCGTTGCCGGGCGTGGGGATCTCGATCGGCCTGTCGCGGTTGTTCTATAAATTGCGCGAAGCGGGGATTATTAAGCCGGCGCAGCAAACGCTTGCACGCGTGATGGTGGCGCCGCTTAGTCCCGTACAGTTGGCGCGCGCGCTTGATGCGGCGCATGAACTGCGCGCGGTGTGTCCGGTGATAACGTACGTTGATGATGTCGCAATCGGTAAAAAGTTGAAATATGCCGATAAACTTGGCGTTCGCTACGCAGTGCTGATCGGCGAAGATGAAGCAGCGGCGGGCGACGTAACGCTAAAAGATATGCAGACGGGCGAGAATCGCCGCATGCCGGTGCGCAATGTTTGCGATCTGCTGCAAGCGTAAGACGCTTATGCTTGAGTTTTGCTAAAAATCTGTTGCAAAAACCACTTTCTTTTCACACGTTTTCACGTAGTATACTTATTGATGGTTTCGGGCGGATTTTTCGTGCATTAACGGCATAAATAGCGTATATAAACATGAATGGGACGCTACCGCTAGTGTTATGCTACTAAAATTATTAATTTCAAGAATTGAC
>JABCOJ020000006.1 GCA_013333675.2 Candidatus Saccharimonadota bacterium
ACAGTGATACGACTTGTTGACTGCGTACTATCAACAATTGCCTGAGCCGTCTCCCGAATAGAAATACCCCGACCCGTACCAATATTAACAACCCCAGCACCGTTCACATTCACCGCACAGATAATGCTGCGGGCAACATCATCAGTATGTACATAATCACGCAATACATTTGCACCACGAATCGTCAAATCCTCGCCGGCTTTGGCTGCTCGAATAAAGTTCGGTATAGCTCGAGCGATAGGGTCATATCCACCATACATCACCGAAAACCGCAAAATAGTTAGTTCTTTATTCAATTTTTTTGCGTACGACTGAGCAATGAGTTCGCTAGCCAGTTTAGTAGAGCCGTAGTACGAGCCGCCAGCGACAACATTATCTTCTGTGATTGGGCCGTGAATTTTTGACTGATCATACACTTCTGCTGTACTACCAATGATAATCTTCTCAGATTTCTCACCAAAATAAGTTAGCAGGTTGATCGTTGCATCTATATTACCTAGCTTTGCGTTATCAAGGGTGTCGTCGGCAGCTGTTTTCGGCACAAATGCTGCCAAATGAACGATAGAATCAAACGTCTCACTGCCCACCTGTTTGGTTGCTGATTCTATACTTTTTTGATCTGATAAATCACACTGGATCCAGCGCTCAGTGAGATTGACTGGTTGAGATCGACCTAAGCAAACAACTTCCCAATCAGCTGGTATCATTTCTAAGAAACGTCTACCAACAAAGCCCGAGGACCCTGTAACGAGAAGCTTCACTACAACTCCCGAAGAATACGGTCACGCTCAGCAACACTCTCTTCAACGGTCTTTATATCTGACAGCACCGGCTCAAAGTCCATACCTCGGATCCACACCAAACCATCCGGTAAGGGGTTAGTGTTGTTTTCAATCTTTGGCACAGATTCACCATAACCAAGCTTAACGAACATTTCAGGCATATTTAGACCCGCCTGGGTAAAGAACTCGTGTGTCGTAAAGAAGCGACCAATATTAATCTCTGTTGGGTTTGGTACGCCATTTTTGTCATAAGCCATATCAACACCAAACAGACCATCTGGTTTATCATCAACTGCCAATACTGCTCGACGTGCAATATCATCAAGTTTAGCATCAGAATACGTCAACCCTGTGCCTGTTGCGCCAGTAACACCGGATGGAGAAATTTTCGCCAACTCCCAGTACAGTCGCTTACGGCCTTGAGCAACAACCAGCTCGCCATCTTTCCATAGGGACATCCAAGTCACCGTTTCTGGCTCAAGTAACTCAGACACAGTAAAGTTACCATCCCATGAGCCATTTTTTTCTTGAAAATCAAGCCAGTTTTTAGCGCTCTTAACGTCATGAACCGGAAGTGATCCACGACCACCAGCACCCGAAATTGCTCTAATCCACATTGAGCCACCCATATCCTCGAGGAGCGCAGCCAAGTCTGCATCTCGACCTTCTATCAGCTTAGTCTTTGGTACCTTAATGCCAGCTTTTTCCCATAGTTTAAACGACTCGAATTTATCTTGTAGAATTTTAACAGTTTCTTTTGCCGGGAAGAATGTCTTCGCTTTAATTTTTTCGCGGTTTTCGCTCAAAAAACTAACTTCAACATCATTTTGAGCGTGCACAAACTCAACTTCTTCTTTTTCAATAATATAGTTCAAAAAATCAATATATTTTGGATCGTTGGCAAGCGGCGCCAAATAACGCCTATCAACCTCTGCACGCTGCAGGTAATATTTATCTGCATCGGTACCAATGATACAATATTCCTCATCTGCCGCCCGCAGTGAACGAATAAAGTTCGCCGACGGCGATCCGCCAGCACCCGTCACTAAAATACGTTTCATTTATTTTCCTCCTTCTTTTATTCATTATGCTCAAATGGTTTCACCGCCTCAAGTGCAATTCTCAGCGCCTCTTGTGCATCCCTTGGATCAACCACTGAGACGGTGCGCCCAAGCGCCCTCGCCAAAAATGTTTTCAATTCTACGGCAAGCGGCTCTTCAAAATCAACCTTTATAACTTTCTTCTCAGGCTCACCGACTTGAAGTACAAAATTCGTAAAGCCATCTTTTGTATTTTTTTTCATGTTATGTTTATAGAATTGGAGTTCTTGCGTGATATAGTTCGCTTCAAGATAGCCTTCGGAACCGGTTAGCGCAATCGTTCGGATTTTCACCGGCGTCAGCCAGTTTGCCTGAATAAAACCAGACGCACGACCATAATCCATCAAGATTTCTGCCGAATCAATATTCTTACTGTGACGCGTCCGCGAACCGTGGCTTGTAATACTTTTCGGCTTAGCACCGAGCAGATAGCTCACAAGGTCAATATCATGCACCGCTAAATCAATAACAACATCCGTTTTTGGCTCTACCGCAGGAAAACCCCCTACACGCTTACACACAACTGATGTAATATCACCAATGGTTTTCTCATCAAGCATCTGCTTCAGCTTACGAATTACAGGATTAAAGCGCTCAATATGCCCAACCGTGAAGACGACTTTGTTCTTTTCCGCACATTTAATAAGCTCGTCCGCCTCTTCAACAGACGATGCGATTGGCTTTTCAAGCATACAATGAATGCCTCGACGCATCACTTCGCGCGCAACTTCAAGGTGAAATGGCGTCGGCACGACAACCGATACTGCGTCAGGACGAACCTCGTCAAGCATCTTTTTATAATCAGTGAAGAAATTTGTACGGTATTCGTCAGCAAGCGCCTTTGCTGCGGAGTTTACGTCAGCAATACCCACTAGCTCAGCTTCCGGAAGCATAAAATAATTCCGTACATGATTCTTACCCATGTTGCCCGTACCGATGACGGCAGTGCGCAGCCTTCCTTCTTTTTGCTGACTAGCCATTTGTAAGCACCTCCTTGACCGCCTTAGCAATAGTAATAACATCCTCATCCGACACTTTTGGATGAACTGGCAGCGATACAACTCGAGCCGCCAAATCTTCTGCTACAGGGAAATCGCCGACTTTATAGCCAAGTTTTGCGATGTGCGGATAAACATGCAGCGGCTTTGGATAGTAGATCCCAGCACCAACGCCGCGCTCGCGCAAACCGGCAACAAACTCATCGCGCGAAACGTCCGCGTCATCAGTCAGCACAACCGTATATTGATGGTATACATGCGAACGACCCGAGGCAACGCTCGGCAGCTGAATCCCCTTTATGTCATCGAGTGCTTTATTCAACTCGCTCGCAACATGCTGGCGACGCACTGTAAAGTTATCAACTTTCTTCAGCTGCTCGACAGCAATTGCGGCATGCAAATCTGACATCCGGTAGTTATAACCAAGTTCAGCGTATTCATACGGCGCGACCATACCATGCTGGCGGAACGAGCGAATTGCCGCAGCCTGCTCGTCGCTATTGGTTGTGACGATACCGCCTTCGCCGCACATAATATTTTTAGTAGCATACAGCGAAAAGCAGCCTAAATCACCGAGCGCACCTGCTTTTTTACCCTTATAATCAGCACCGATCGCCTGACAGGCGTCTTCTATAATCATCAAATTGTGCTTATCGGCAACCGCGCGTAATTCGTCCCACTCGCACGGTTGACCGTACAAATCAACCGGCACGATCGCCTTCGTTTTTGATGTCACCGCTGCTTCAATTTTTGTCACGTCAATGTTAAACGTCGCCGGATCAATATCAACTAGTATTGGACGGGCGCCAAGCATCAAAATCGGGTTAATCGTCGCAATGAAGCTGTACGGTGTCGTAATGACCTCATCACCCTCGCGCACGCCAGCTGCATACAGCGCGGAATGGATTGCAGCCGTACCGCTATTTACCGCGAGCGCGTATTTTGTACCGCAGTATTTCGCCCAATCTTCTTCCAACTGAGCAGTCTTTGGCCCCTGAGCCAACATCCCCGACTCAAGCACGTCATTAACGGCTTTTATTTCCTCGCTCTCTACAATTGGCGATGCGATTGATATCATAAATACCCTCCTTATCAATTAACTCTATTATAGCACTCATTAAGCCACAAGCTAATAGCTGTTTTTGATAATTTTAAAATTAAGCTACCACCTCAAGTTATCATTATTATGCAATATTATTTTATGCTATACTGTATAGAACAATGCATAAGCTTAAATCTCTCGTAAAGCGCGTTAAGCCAGTTTGGATTTTTCCGATAATTATTACTGTATGCCTCGGTGCAGCAACAGTCGGTAAGCTTTCAGGGTCGTCATTTGGACCGTATTATGACACTTTTTTGACAGGAAGTGCGACTCCACGCTTAATCGCAGGTTCAACTCAACCAATACGTAGCGACGAATGGTTAGTGGTGACGCAGTTTACAATTGCTCAGGAGAAGGCTGGCTACCCGCTTATTAATCACAACCTAGGCTCCGGCAAAAATATGAGCCTAGTAACAGATGCGCCGTACAAAGAATGGTCGGTAATATTTAAGCCACAAAATTTAGCATTTTTTGCTATGCCTTTTGAGAATGCTTTTGCGTTTAAATGGTGGTTTTTGCTTGCGGCGCTATTACTTGCTATCTATTTTCTAACTTTACGGTTTCTACCGGATAAATATCTAACTGCTTCACTTATTTCAATTATTGGAGGCTTTGCCCCGTTTATATTCTGGTGGTATCAAAGCATTACCGTACTTTCGGTTGCATGGGGCTGCTTTGCGCTAGTTCTAGCTATGCGCATCGTCGAGATGAGATCACTTTCCATTTTTTCAGCAAAAAAGCGCAGCCTGCTATTCACCCAGATTCTACTCAGCTCGCTGCTTACCTACACAATTACTGCATTCCTACTTCTGCTCTATCCAGCCTTTCAAATACCAGTACTTATCGTTATCGGACTTATATTTACCGGCTGGTTTCTTAACGCAGTATTCTCTACCCGCAAAAAATCACAAGCGCGACGCGCGCTGTACAAAAGCTTATTCATGCTAGCTGGCTCAGCAATAGCAGCAATACTTATCGTAACAATATTTCTACTCACTCGGCTTGATGCTGTTAAAGCACTTACTCAAACTTCATATCCAGGCTCCCGCGTCGTTGCGTCCGGCAACTATTCTAGTGTCGATCTGCTGAGACAGGCTGGGTTTAATCAATACCGTCTGCAAGATCTAGCAGCGGTATCCAGCCTCGGAAAAAAATACGAGCACAACCCAAAAGCTTCCAGTATCAACCAGAGTGAACTGTCATCGTATATCGTTATTCCGTTTATTCTACTACCGCAAATTATATTCTTTATATGGGCTCGCTGGCGTAGCAAACGCAAGGTTGACTGGCTCGGTAGCGCTATTATCCTATGTAATATCATTTTCATGGCTCATATATTCATACCGAATTTCTCTGTTACTGTTATTTTCAAACCACTTGGACTTTACCTTATTCCAATTCCCCGCCTACAAATTGGGGTTGGGTTACTTGGTATTATGTCGCTTATCTATGTCATCAAACGAATGCGAATTCTGCCGTTAAAATTCACGCCGTACCTTTACATATACAGTGGTGCCATCGTACTGTTCTACATAGTGGCAGCTATAATATTTTCCGTGAAGACAAGCGGTTTTAGTGGCGACATTCGTGTCGCATTAATTGCAGCCATCACACTAGCCGCCGGGCTCGTACTAGTAGCGACGAAGTATCGCTACAACACAGGATTATCGCTTATCGTCGCGCTATCCATAGGCTCAGTCGTATTTGTACAGCCGCTATACTCAGGACTTGGGGTCGGCTATCGCGACAATACAATAGTAAATAAGATCGCTGCTATTTCGGATAAGACGTCTGTTTGGGCGGTTGCTGATACTGTTGTACTCGAAAATTATCCATGGCTTGCCAACCGAAAAACGATTTCCGGCGTACATCCATACCCCGATCTAGCATTTTGGAGCCAAGTTTCATCAAATAAAAAAACTTACAACCGCTACGCACATGTGCTCGTGTCCGATTCCGTGCAAGAAGAGCTTGCACTCATGCAGCCAGACGTTTTCATTGCTAAGCTTTCATGTACAAACCACATCGGCAAAACCGTCACGCATGTTTTAACTGCTCACCGCATGAATTTACCTTGCTACCAGCTAACTGGCGAAACGACGGTCGGCAGCGGAACATACTTCTTCTACAAGAAAGCTAAACAAGCATAGACATCATAATTTCATCTTGATATAATTATTAGGTAAGAGGTTCAGTTATGAAAATAAAAAATAAAAAAAGAATACCAAAGAAAATTATTATAACCATAGTTATACTAGTCGTCTTAATCGGAGGCGCGTTGTATTGGTGGTTTGTTTTACGAAATCCAGGACCGGTTGTCCCTGAAAAAACAACCGAGCAAACCCATTCGGAAAAAATCCACTCGAAATCAAACGACAACAATAAAAATAATACAAAAAACGCCACAGAGACAGCGCCAAGCTCACCAATCGGCAATTCAAAAGAGCCCGCTACCAACAATACCCCGCCGTCATCTAACACTACCCCGCCAGAAACGCCAAGCGGCACGTTCGTTAGCAACCACTTTGTAAATCTAACCTCTTACACGTCGCAGAATTCAGTATGTCATACTTCGCCTGGCGCGAAATGCACAATTACTTTCAGCCAGGGGTCGACGATACGCTCACTACCCACTAAACAAACCGATGCAAATGGTAATACTAGCTGGGATTGGGACGTAAAAGAACTTGGGCTTACTACCGGAACCTGGACAATCACTGCAAAAGCAACCAACGGCAAGTACGCTTCAACAGCCGTTGACCAGATAAATTTGGAGGTGAAATAAATGAAACGAGCTTTTCTCACGGCGATAGCACTTACACTTGTTGCGACATCAGCGACTGCATTCTTAAACCAAGATAAAGCATTAGCTTCAGTCGATAATATCATTAGTGATGCAAATTTTATCAACGAAAACGCCATGGACGAGGGGCAAATCGCTGCTTTCATCAATAAATTTCCAAAAAGCTGCCTACTGCCGCGAAATTATCCGCAAGACTTAAGCCCAATCTCATTTATCGAACCAAATAATTATTTCGATCACGGTTCGCAGCAAACATCAGCTGCGCGTATTATTAATAAAATGTCGAAGTATTACCACCTTAACCCGCAAGTTATCTTGACAACTCTTGAGAAAGAACAGGCCTTAGTGTCTGGCAGTCAAGGCTGCGCATCATGGCGCTACAATTCAGCGATGGGATACAACTGTCCAGACGGCAGTGAGAATTCACTTAAAGATTATCCCGATTTAGGTATCTATAGAACCTGTGTTAAGAACCCTGGAAATGCCGGCTTCGCTCGCCAGGTCAACCGAGCTGCCTGGCAATTACGATTTGATCAGGAGCGCGCCTACGGCAACCTAAGCTGGGGGGGTGACGGGAACGTATACTATTACGGACGTATGACGGAAGGATTTCGCTCCCGTAGACAAGGAGAACCTGCCGTATATTACGACGGCGTTATTGCAATCGGCGGGAAATCATTCAAGCTCGCCAATGGCGCAACCGCTGCGCTTTATAACTACACGCCTCATTTCAATAGTTTTGAGCGGATCTTTACCGCCTGGTTTGGAGATCCGCACGCTACGCCAGAAACTGCATACGTTTGTAGAGATGGAGCAAATTTAGCTGGCGTTGCGACTGGCGCTCGTGTCGTACCAAGCCGTACCAATGCCGCAAACGATAACCTCACCGTCTCAGCGCCAAACAATACCAGCACAAGGTGCGCCGAGTTCCATACCTGGGCGAACGCAGGTTTACAAACATGGGGTAAACATACTGCGTCAAACTCGTACACTTTCGACCAAAAATACAGCAAAGTAGTCTCATACAAAACGGATGCAAAAAACTCGCTGCTCACCAAAGTTGACTACTCCGGTACCGCCAGCGGGCGCGTTGAATTCCACACGTGGACGCAGAACAACCTCCAATGGATCGCCCACACCGCTACAACAGCCGGTCCTATTGATCCGCTCTTGTCGGAAGTTATAACGGCTGATACCGACGGAGATGGACGCGATGAGTATTACCTCGTCAATTACCAGCAAACAAACTCTGGCATGATTGAGGTCCATGGCTGGAGCAACGGTGGCAATAGTTGGTTCCGCCACACTGCGACCAATCACCCGAGCGTCAGCATGCAGGAGGGGCGCGTCATTGCTGCCGACCTCAACGGCGACAAAAAAGATGAGTTTATTTTCGTGCGTTTCGGCAAGACTTCAAGCGGGCGCGTTGAATTCCACGTATGGGACAATAGTCTACAACATTGGGTGCGCCACACTGCAAGTAATTACCCGGAAGCTGGCTACGATGTCAACCCAGATGTCAATGAAATTGTCGCCGCGGATCTTAGTGGTCGCGGTAAAGATACTATCTACTATGTAAAATATTCAAATACCGCAAGTGGACGGCTAGAGGTTCACGGTTGGACGGATGGCCAAGAATCATGGATAAGCCATATCGCTACATCATCAGGCGGTTACTAGCTTGCTAATCAGCAAACTAAAAATACCCTCGCAAAACCTGTGAGGGCATTTTCACAATACATAAACTGCCGTCCGGCCAGAAACGTAGCCGGGTGCAGTACAACGTTTAACCTCTTGGTCCTTCCGTTATTCTTTCGGCAATCGATACCCCGGTCCAAATTGCTCAAAGTTATCATTATAAAATGGATCTCGCTTCAAGTATTTGCCCCAACGTTTACGCATTAACTCTTGCGCCGATTTAAGTTCAGTCTGATCGCGGTTGCTCGTATTGACGCGACCGACGCTCACTGACTCGTGGTGAAATAGCTCAGCATACGGCGTGTAAAGATTGTTATACCCGGCTTTTCGCAGTTTCAAGTTAAGGTCAACATCATTATAGGTCACACGCAACTTTTCATCAAATCCGCCAACCTCTTCAAATTTTGAGCGCGCCACCATACTACATGCTGCTGTTACGGCCGACACCTCACGAATATTACTAATAAATATGTATGTAAAGATATCAAGCAGCGGATTGCGCATATAGAACGGATGGAATGCAATATCGCGCTCACTCAGCACAATACCAGCATGCTGCACTTCTTCATTCGGGAACAGTAGTTTTGCGCCGACCATGCCAATCTCTGGACGTTGAGCATGTTCCAGCATTGCCTGAATCCATTCCAAGGTGATAACTTCCGTGTCATTATTGAGGAACAAGAAGTACTCTCCCCTTGCTTTCTTCGCACCGTAGTTGCATGCTTTCGAAAAGTTAAACGGCTGTTCGACAAACTCAACAACATTCACCGGCTGCTTTTCTTTCGCAAGCTTTTGATAATATTCTGCCACTTTCTTATCACTGCTGCCCGTATCAACCACGACAATCTCAAAATACGGATATGTCGTTTTCTCGATGATTGAGTCAATGCACTGCTTGATAAGCTTATAGTTATTCTTTGTCGGAATAATGATCGAAACCAGTGGCGTCTGCTCAATAACATAACGCTTGCGCCAAAAACCAAGCGCTATATGCTCTTCAATGTAAGCATTCTCTTTTCGCGCTACGACACTCTCACGCAACACGCGCTTTTGGTTGATATATGCATACGGCTTACTGTCGGCATTCATCGCAGTTGATGTTTCCGACTTGCGCCAATGGTACAGAATCTTTGGAATGTGGTAGACATTTTGCGTTTGTTGCGTAATACGCAAGAATAGATCCCAATCCTGCGCACCATGCGTACCAATAGTAAAGCCTCCGATGCGTTTCATCACTGTAGCACGAATCGTCGCAAAATGCGTAATCACATTACACGAGTTGAGAAAATTCGGACTCCAGTCAGGCTTGAAGAACGGCTCAATGTGATTACCGTCACCGTCAACCTTATCTTCATCGGTATAGATTAGGTCAACGTCTGGTCGCTCATTGATAACCTTAACCGCTTCAAATAACGCACTTGGCGGCAAAATATCATCATGGTCAAGCAGCGAAATAAATTCACCTTTTGCCATCTTGAGCGCAACATTAGATGATACCGAAATATGCCCGTTTGTTTTGTTGAATGTCGCGTTGATGTTGCTATATTTTTTTACAAATCGTTTAATAACATCACGCGTCTCTTGGCTCGGTGATGCATCGTCTGAAATACATAACTCCCAGTTGTCGTATGTCTGCGCCAGCACCGACTCAATGCATTTCGTCAAATACGCTGGATCGGTATTGTATGTTGGCAGCAAAATACTAATCAATGGGCGCTCGCTCAATTTCGCTGCCTCATCACGCTGTACAGCTAGCTGTTCATAGGATAGCTTTTGGCGTTCAAACCAGTCGGCATACGACTTTTCGCGCTCCATGTCGATCTGCTTGCGTATACGGTGCAAACGCGCCATCGTCATACCGTAGCGCGGATTAGCTACTGATTTTAATGCGATTTTTATTCGATGCCTCATATCACTCCTTTACCTGCTGATTTGACCATTGTCCCTCAAGCCGCATCGGTCCATCGCGCGAAGGATCATGGCCTTTAACCATAAATGAAAACACACGTGGCTTATGTTCTAATAGCTTATTGTCACGTGTTCGATGCAGTGTCAAATGTACATCATAGCGCCCGCCGTTAAGCCCCTCAAGTTTGGTCTTAAAAATAAACCATTTACCTTGCTTCAGGCTATCTTTTTTGTCGTTATACTTTGAGTTTCTGTCGGCGATAACAAAGCCGTTATATACTAGCGAGAAGTTCACGAATGCTGGCGATACAAGCTTTGGACAGCGCACGCGCAACGAAACCGTATCGCCAACTGAATAGGCTTTTTTAGCATCCAATATCTCATACTCAAACAAATCTTTTCGTTTTTCCTTTTTAGTTTCTTTCTTTTGCTCAATATTTTTCTCTGTATATATCTCGGCGATCTCTTCCGGCGTACCAATTTTTTCAATTTTACCCTCAGAAATAATCATCGCTTTCGAGCAGAACCGCTTGACCGCATTCATGTCGTGCGTCACGAGTACAACCGTCTGTTTCTCTTGCCGTAATGTTTCGAAATAGTCGTAGCATTTTTGCTGGAAAGCCGCATCGCCCACCGCGAGAACTTCATCGAGTAATAAAATATCGCCATGGGCTTTAATTGCAATAGAAAAAGCCAGGCGCACCTGCATACCGCTTGAGTAATTCTTGAGGCGCTCCTCCATAAAGTCTTCAAGCTCAGCAAACTCAACGATTTCTTCGTACATTGTATCAACTTCCGCATGGCTAAAACCAAGCAACGCGCCGTTTAGGTATACATTTTCTCGTCCCGACAATTCAGGATTAAACCCGACGCCAAGTTCAATGAACGGCACTAGCGTACCTTTTGTCGCAACCGATCCCGCTTGAGGACTGTATATGCCCGCCAATGTCTTGAGTAGCGTACTCTTACCGCTACCGTTTTTGCCAACGATACCGTAGAACTCACCCTTCTTGACTGTAAACGATATACTGTCTAGCGGTGTAAATTCTCGATACCCCTTCCTACCTTTTAACGCATTGATAAGTTTTTGTTTTATCCCAGACGAAGCTTCGAGCGGAATACTAAATGACTTTTTTAGATTCTTCACGACAATGGCATCACTACACGACTGAGGCATATCAAACTTTCTCCGCAAAACACTTTGAATGTTTATTAAAATACAGGATTCCCCCAATAAAAACAATAAATACAATAATCAGCGGTATCGCCATTGATTTTACCCCGACAAGGCTGCTAGTCGTAATAGTTTCTTTTGTAATGAGAGTGTAGCGCGCATCCTGAATCGCCTGTGCAACAGGGTTCATCATGATGAGTTTTGCTATAGCCTCGCTTTTTGCAATGACAATACTAAGCGGATAAATTATCGGCGTGCCGTAAAAGGCAGCCTGCATGATAATCTCCCAAATATGCCCCGTGTCGCGGTATTTTACATTGAGCGCCGACAAGAAAAAAGCAATGCCGAGCGCGAATAAATATATCTCCAGAATAAAGACCGGCGTCAGAAGCGCAGACCAATGAATCGCCACGCCATTTACTACAGCGAGAATAGCGACAATAACGAGATTAAACGCAAGGTTTACAAGAGCCGAGATACTCGTAGATATTACAATAATATATTTAGGAAAGCTAATCTTTCGTATCACATCACCGCGCATAACAATTGAATTCAGCCCTTGCCCCGTTGCCTCTGCGAAGAAGTTCCACAACACAATCCCAAATAGTAAATATACAGAATAATGCTCAACGCTACCCAACTTAACAAGCATGCCAAACACGACATACATGATAGCGAATAAGAAAAGCGGCTTGAGAATAGACCACAGATACCCCAATACCGACCCCTGATACCGCAACTTGAAATCCGTCACCACCAGCTCGCGCAGCAAAACGCGGTTGCGTTTATTGAAAACACCCGACACATTTATCATACTGGGTCTAGTATAATATAAAAGAAGATTTATGAGTAGTGCACTAAATAAGCCCGCGATTATCATTCTCAACTGGAACGGCGCCGATGATGCATTAGAATGCGCCGAATCGTTATTGGCACAATCACTACAACCTAAACTTATCATCATCGATAACCATTCGCACGACGATTCTGTCGAGCGCTTCAGGAAATATATAAACGCCCATCCAAAGGCGACTATTACGCTACTTGAGAATAAACGTAATCTCGGCTTTGCCGGCGGCATTAACACCGGTTTACGCTACGCAAAAGATCACCATTTTGAGTACGTCGGCGTTCTCAACCCCGATGCTATTGCCGATAAACACTGGCTGAAATCACTCTACACAGAACTTACTTCACACCCCAGCGCAGGTATCGCAACTGGGCTATTATTGCGCCGCGACGGTAACACAATTGATACATCTGGCGACTTTTATACCACCTGGGGTCTTCCCGGGCCGCGAAACCGCGACGAACCAACAGCTAACGCGCCAGATCAACCAGGCGAAATCTTCGGTGCAACAGGCGGCGGCGCGCTATATTGCACAGCAATGCTTAGCGACATCGGGTTGTTTGACGAGGATTTTTTTATGTACTACGAGGATGTTGACCTCAGCTTTCGTGCGCAGCTCGCCGGCTGGAAGGTGCGTTATACGCCAAAAGCAATCGCATACCATAAAGTTGGCGCGAGCAGCCAAAAGGTTCCAGGTCTCGCCGTGTTTAACACGTTCAAAAACCTACCGCTCGTACTCATCAAAAACGTCCCAGGACGGCTATTCTGGACGATTGGCGCGCGCTTTTTCCTAACGTATTGGCTGATTTTTGCGAGCGCTATCCGACACGGCAACGGCTGGCCGGCGCTCAGAGGTATTTTTGCATCGCTCATTCGCCAACCGCACGCCTGGGTACATCGCGTTAAAATTCAGCGTAACCGTAAGGCTTCAATCAAATATATCCGCAGCCTTATCCACGATGGACCGCTGCCGAATCAGACAGGATTGCTTAAATTTAGGAAATTTTTTACCGGTAAGTAATATGCGCCTGCTTGAGTACGAAGCTAAAAAAATCCTATCAACGTACAGTGTCCCTATTCCGTACGGCGTGATTATTGAAGTAAACGACCTGCAAGCAAACATCACCGTCCCTGTTATACTGAAGTCACAAGTGCCGACCGGCAGGCGTGGTAAAGCAGGCGGCGTCATTATTGTACGCGAACCGAGCGACCTACAGCCTACTATTGCCACATTATCTGGTCGTACAATTCACGGGTTCACGCCGCAGAAGCTTCTTGCCGAGGAGCTAATTGACATCAAACGCGAGTTCTATTTCTCGCTTATCATCAATCGTGAGACTAGCCAGATTGAGCTACTCGCCAACACAAACGGCGGTATTGAAATTGAAGAGCAAGACAGCGAAGCCTTCTTCCGCCATTCGGTTGATCCGCGCTCATTTGAAGCATTAAGTAACATACTAGCCGATTCCCTTGATATCCCTGATAAGGCTTTCTTGTTGCAAGATATCATTGCCAACACGCATCATTGCTTTGTAAGCAACGACTGTTTATTGCTCGAAATCAACCCGCTGATTTTGACCACGGATGAGACACTAGTTGCAGGCGACGCCAAAATTACGCTCGACGACGCAGCGTTTTTTCGCCACCCCGAGTGGCACTTTGATGAAACACCTGACGTTACGCTTGACCCAAACGGCACGATTGCGACCATTGCTAACGGCGCTGGGCTCGCGATGGCAACAGTAGATGCAGTTGCGGACGCCGGCTTCATACCTGCGAATTTTTTAGATATTGGCGGTAATGCTACGCCGCAAAAAATCATGGACTGTTTTCGCCGTATCAGCGCATTACCGCATGTAACAGCAATTGTCATCAATATTTTCGGTGGAATTGTCCGCTGCGACGACGTTGCTCAAGCTATTCTGGACGCAAAAGAAACGTTTCCAGACTTACCGCCACTGCACGTCCGCCTCGTCGGTAACCGCGCCGACAAAGCAAAACAATTGCTCGCTGATGCAAGTATACCGCTATACAATACTCTTGCTGATGCATTGGAGGCACTCTCATGACACCAGAGCTATTCACCCGCCGGAATATCGTCATTCAGGGTATTACTGGCAGCGGCGGCACGGCACACGCTAAAAATATGCTCGCATACGGCACACAAATCATTGGCGGCACATCGCCAAATCAACAAATCAAAGATGTCTACGGCATACCAGTTTACCGTACAATTGCCGATATTCAGGCCAAGCATGATGTTGATACCTCAATAATTTTTGTTCCCGCACCGCACGCCAAAGCTGCAGTCCTTGAAGCGATTGACGCGCATATTCCGCTCATTATTTGTATCACTGAGAATATTCCCGTTCACGACATGTTGTATATTACGCAACGGCTTGCACACTCGCCGTCAGTGCTCGTTGGTCCAAATTGTCCGGGCGTACTAATTCCCGGCGTCCATAGCCTCGGTATTATGCCGACAGCACTCGCGACACCAGGCGACACAGCAATCGTCAGCCACAGCGGCACGCTTACGTACGAAGCGATGAGCCTACTCACCCAACGCGGCTTCGGGCAAAAATATATCATCGGGATCGGCGGCGATATGGTGCGCGGCATAAGCTTCACAGACTGCCTTGATCTCTTTGAGCACGACCCAGATGTTGCGCGTATCATCATGATTGGTGAAATTGGCGGCACGAGCGAGATTACTGCCGCCGATCATATTAAGCAACACGTCAGCAAACCGGTGTATGCGTATATTGCCGGGCATCATGCACCACGCGGTGTACAGCTTGGGCACGCCGGAGCAATTCTCGGCACAAACGAGCTTGAATCTGCCGCCGCAAAGACAATTCGTTTACAAGCCGCCGGTGCTGTAACTGCGACATCAATCGACAAACTAATAGCACGTGTAAAATGATATAATAATCCCATGAAAAAGACTATCTCTGTCCTCATTCCTGCCTATAACGAGCAAGCTGTGCTCGCGGCGCTTTTTGAGCGGCTTGATGCGCTTACGACATCAGTCAAGGGCTACTATTTCAAATTCCTTTTTGTCAACGACGGCAGCCGCGATGAAACGCTTGAAATCATCAAGCGGTACGCCAAAACTAACCGTCGCGTGTCATATATCAATCTATCACGCAATTTTGGTAAAGAGATTGCTATGATCGCCGGCATTGACCACGTACAAGGCGATGCACTCGTCATCATTGACGCCGACTTGCAAGACCCGCCCGAGTTAATCCCTGATATGATTAAGCTATGGGAGCAGGGCTACGACGACGTCTACGCGCGCCGCAAAAGCCGCGATGGCGAAACCTGGCTCAAAAAGAAAACCTCGCAGTGGTACTATAAACTTCTGCAATCATCAACCACGATTCCGATTCAAATCGACACCGGCGATTTTCGCCTGCTCGATCGCCGCTGCATTGATGCGCTTAAACAATTTCGCGAATCGCAGCGCAATACCAAAGCGATGTTTAGTTGGATCGGTTATAAAAAGAAAGAGATTTTTTATGACCGCGATCCGCGCATCGCCGGCGAAACGAAGTGGAATTACCGCAAACTTATTAATTTAGCAATCGACGGTATTACTAGCTTCACGACCGCGCCGTTGCGCATCGCTTCGGTTTTCGGACTAATCGTATCGTGCTTGGCGTTTTGCTACATATTATACCTCGTGATTCGTCCATTATTTGGCGTGCCGACTGGCGCCGGCTATTCATCGCTGATGGCAGTAATTTTATTCATGGGCGGCGTGCAAATGATCTTTCTCGGCATTATCGGCGAATACATCGGCCGGATTTTCAACGAGACAAAACAACGTCCGCTCTACCTCATTGAGGAGTACCACCAAGCGCATGATAAAAAACAATAAAATCATTCGCTTCGGCATCGTCGGTGCAATCAACACTGCGCTTGATTTTGGGCTACTCCTCTTGTTTACACATCTTGGGCTGCCGAAAATCGTCAGCAACACCCTGTCGACCGGGATGGCCTTTATTTTTAGTTTTTTCGCCAACAAAAAATATACCTTTCGTTCAAGCAGCGGTAATGTTAAACGCGAGATAGTGCTATTCACTATCGTGACACTGTTCGGGCTATGGGTATTGCAAAACGGCGTTATCTGGTTAATCTCACCGTTATGCGCCGCGTTGCTGCATAACGAATCGCTTGCGCTTCTCGCTGCAAAACTCGCCGGTACAATCGTATCGCTTACCTGGAATTATCTCACGTATGATATATTAGTATTTCGAAAGGATATCACGTAATGCATATTGCAATTGACGCGCGCGTTATTAACTCCGGCACAGGCACATACATCGTTAAACTGCTGGAGTATTTGCAGCAAATTGACAACGAGAATTCTTATAGCATACTCGTACGCGCCAAGGACAAGCACTACTGGCAGCCAGCAAGACCAAACTTCACCGTGCGCGTAGCGGAGTTCGATAACTATTCATTCGCCGAGCAGATCGGCTTCAAGCGTTATCTTGATACGCTCAAACCGGATTTAGTGCACTTTTGCATGCCGCAACAACCGATTTTATACCGCGGCAAGCACGTTACAACTGTGCATGATATGACGTTATTCAAAACCTACAATTCCGACAAAAATTGGCTGCTATACCACGCTAAGCAACTCGTCGGGCGCTTCGTGTTTAAGCGTGTAGCACATACGAGTAGCCATATTATCGCAATATCCGAGACAACTAAGCGCGAATTCCAAGCGTTTACTAACGTTCCCGACGATAACATCACGGTGATTTACGAGTCGGGCGAAATTCATAAGGGGGCGCTTAAACCGTATCGCGAGTTGCCATTTCATAACTTTATTATGTATATCGGGCAACAACCAGACTATAAAAATTTACGACGTTTAGCTGCCGCACATCAGCAATTACTAAAAAAATACCCCGATCTAGGACTGGTGT
The DNA here is from genome assembly GCA_013333675.2 of Candidatus Saccharimonadota bacterium. Classification (GTDB taxonomy): domain Bacteria; phylum Patescibacteriota; class Saccharimonadia; order Saccharimonadales; family Saccharimonadaceae; genus Saccharimonas. The sequence goes on from JABCOJ020000006.1 coordinate 17,359, forward strand.
TTGTTGGGCGCATGAACCGTGACACGAAGATTAATAAGGCATTTTATGAAAAACAAAGCTATCACAATATTCATTTCACAGGATTCTTGCCCGACGAACAACGCGACTGGCTACTCACGAAGACTGCTGCGTATGTCTTTCCGTCGCTCATGGAAGGGTTTGGCTTGCCGCCACTTGAAGCGATGGCATACGGTACGCCAGTCGTTAGCAGCAATGCGTCATGTATGCCCGAGATTTTAGGCGATGCTGCCGAGTATTTTGACCCACTTGATACCGACGATATGGCCGCTGCGATTGAGCGTGTCATTACTAATCCAAAAAGACGCCGCGCGCTCATTAAAAAAGGCACAGCGCAAGTCGCCAAGTATTCCTGGCGGCGTATGGCGGAAGAAACGCATGCGGTGTATATGAAAGTGCTACAGCCGTAGTTCTTTGAATGCTTTATGCACCAAATCAAGCATTATGCCGTAAGTCGCAACATCGGTGCCACGCTCATCAGTATAGAGATAGATTACGTTGTCTACCACTTCAATCGTCACCGCGAACGGCAGCGCCGCGAGCTGCTCCATATACGTTGGGTTAAGCAGCTCAAAACTTGTCGCCTGCTCAGTATTTGACGCGTACACTTCATACTGCTGGTTAAATTGAATCCACTCGGTTTCGATACGTTCTAGTCCACGCGTGTTAATACTTGAACTCCGTTTGCGGTGAACGACGATATTGCCATACGTTTTCGGCACATTCACCTGTGCAATTACCCGCGGCCGCGCACCATTAAATGCAGCGTATGTATACAATTGCACTAACAGCGACTCTTTATATAGCCCCACAGCGTGGTTGTTAATATCTGAGACGCCAAACTTCGCCTGTCCAAACAATTGTCCGCGCTCCGGTATAAATAACCAACCCATATCAACGCTATAACAGTAATTATTCTGCGCCGCGAATGCCGCCAGCTCATTATTATAGGCAGCCATATCCGCTGTTGCCTGACCAATATCAGCAAGCAGCCACGTTGAGCTGCTGCGCGCAAACGTCCAATATTCCGTGAATGAATTGCTGTCCGTGAAAATCGCCGTGTTCGCCGCCGTGTTGATAAGCGTATCTTTAGCATGCGCCGTAATTCCTATTGTCACTCGGTCATTTGCGTCATTCTGGTCATCGTGAACCTGCATAACAACTGTTTCATCAATCGCAATATCTTCCATCGTGTTTGTGCGCTGCATTAGTTGCAACGTATATATAAAGAGGGATGCATGGTAGTGATAACCCTCGGTCATATATTGCTTCATTGATTCGGTATCTTGACGCGACCAATCATATTGATAGCGCATAAATGCTTGTTTAGCAAAATCGATAAGCTGCGCCTCATCCCACATTGGATCGTTTGCCGCTGCTCGCTTGAGCCGCTGTTTAACCTCCGCCGACTGCTTCAGCACTTCGCTAAACCAATTAAATAAGCCAGCTGGCGCACCAATAATTGCCCCTAATGCGACGATAGAACCAAAGAAGCTGCTGCCAAACATCGCGAAACATGCAATCGCCCATACAATAGACAGTGGCCACGTAATCACATGGGCGAGCAACGATGCAGCGCCAGACTCTGATGGTAATTTGCGGCGCAAGAATGCGCCAAGTCCATGCGTCGGCACGTAGCCGACTAGCGCAAGAAAGACGATCCCGTCGCCGTCGCCATCTCCGCCGCCTCCTGAAGAGCCGCCAGACCCGCCGCCGCCTGCACGCGCAAAAAGCTCAAGGGCTACAAAGATAGTCTGAACCATTGAGCTTTTCCTCTGCTTTTACTAAAACTTTACGTTGACCGGCTGTTCAACTGCAGCACGTTCACTCTCACTGACATCAAAGAACTCTTTATCGGTATGAAATCCGAGCATACCGGCAAAGATATTTGTTGGGAACACTTTGCGTTTAGTGTTGAATTGCGTAACGACCGCATTGTAAAACCGGCGTGATGCCGCAATTTTATCTTCCGTGTCTGTAATCTGATTTTGCAGATCTGTGAAGTTCTGCGACGCTTTCAACTCTGGGTAATTTTCCGAGACCGCAAACAGGCTCTTAAGGGCACTTGTTAGCTCGCCGTCTGCTTTAGCAGCATCATGCGGCGTCGTTGCGTTCATAATTGACGCGCGCGCTTCGGTAACTTTTTCAAATACGCCTTTTTCGTGTGCAGCGTAACCTTTAACAGTTTCTACTAAGTTTGGAATCATATCGGCGCGCCGCTTCAATTGCACCGTGATACCGCTCCATGCTTCTTCAACTTTAATATTAAGCTTAACGAGTCCGTTATACATTGCGATCAGTGCGCCGGCAATCGCTACAACCGCCACAATAACAACGAGCAAAACTACTAACAATACACCTGTCATACCTAATTATCCTTTCTTACGCTAGGTTATATATGTAGTATATCATGAACTAGCCTGTGCAATCACGATGTAGCGATCGCGCCCTTCGCCTTCGGAATGGGTACGAATATCGCTATATTCAGTAGCGACGCGGTGCACGATTCGGCGGTCGGCAGCATTGATGTGCGCAATGTGCGAGTCGCCGCTGCGGCGCACTTCTTCAATCCAACCGCGCGCTTTTTCGGCAACTTTCTCTTCACGTTGCTTTTTGTAGTTTGCAACGTCAACGACAGCGTGCGTAAGCGCTGCACCTTTATTATGAAGTGCTGTCATCACAATATATTGAAGACTACGCAATGTTTCGGCATTATGCCCGATTAGGATACTGTTCAAATCGCTACTTTCAACGGCGAGCGCAATCATATCGTCTTCAATATGCGCTTCAACGGCAATATTTTCGCCGAAAAACGACACAATATCCTCAACGAGCTTGCGTGCAAATTCAACTGATTCTTCTCGATCCATAGCTTCTCCTATCCTTTCGCTTTTATCCGCGTGACATGACCCTCGCGCGCCTGTTTTGCGCGTTCGGCGCCTGTTTTCTTGCGCTGATTTTTTGCTCCTTTTGTCGAGCTTTTTTTGGTTTTTATCGCTTCGTCGGCAATTTCATCAAGTTCGCCAACATCTTTTTTCAAGAGATAGTGTTGTTGTGCTACTGCCGATAAGTTTGAAATCGTGTAATAGAGCGCAAGCGCGCCTGGTAATCCCACCATAATCATAAACATCATAATCGGCATAAATTTCATCATGCCGCGCGTCATTGCGCTGCTCATCTCGCTCGGGTCAGCTTGCTTGCCGTCTGCTGCCTCCGCCATAAGATCGCGCAGTTTTTTGCCTTTGCTATCTGCCGGCATGGTTTGTTTCGACATAACATACTGCGTCAGTGCCGAAATCACTGCTAGAATGAGGAGTACCACATCAACACCACCGTTACTAAACGTTGTTTTCGTCAAATCAATAAACCCAAGCATTGTGTGATTAAAGTTCTCGGGATGCTCAATCACTGCCTTAATTGCATCAATGTGCTTAAACGGCTCGTAAATATGTTGTGCCACCTGATCGCGGTGCAAGGTAATAACGCGAATCACTTGGAACAATGCGATGAAAATCGGCAGCTGGATAATTAAAATGAGGATAGAGCGCAGCGGTTTAATACCGTAGCGCTTGTACAATTCCATCTGCTGCAGCGCTTCAATTTGCTTATTGCCCTTAGCGTTTTTCTTAATTTTCGCTAGTTCCGGCTGCAATTTGCGCATCGCTTTTGTTTGGTGCAGCTGGTTTTTTACAAGCGGATACATTAACAGGCGGACGATAATCGTAAAAATAATGAGCGCAACGCCGAAATCGCCGCCAGGCACGGCACTGTAAATGAGCATCAGTGCATTGAAAATCGGATTTACTACGATCGTCTCAAACAAAACATCTCTCCTCGTCGTATTATCTAGTGTAAGTATACCATCTTTTCGCCGCTTTACCTATTTATCGCTCCATTATTGAGGACACGCCTGGCGAAGCAGCTGCACGACGAGCGAATCAAGCTCGGCGGCGGACATCGTTAGCACCTCGGCACTTGTAACAATCACCGCCAGATCGCCAGCGTTTGACAAATTCGGCAATTCTCGGCGGATACATTCGTATATGCGGCGGCGGATTCGGTTGCGCCGAACAGCCGATTTATATATTTTCTTACTTACTACCACCGCAAACCGCGGATATTTTCGGCGCGGATTAGCAATATATTTCACCGTTAAACAGCGCGAACGAATGGCTCGCCCGTTGCGGTAAAGGTAGCCGAGGCTGCCGTGTCCGTGAAATCGATAGGTTGCTGCAAGCATACTAAAGTATTATAGCAATAATAACGCCGCTTCTTTGCTAGCGGCGTTATTATCCTCTTAGAGCGCAATCCGAGCGCGACCTTTCGCCTGGCGGCGCTTGAGTACGGCGCGTCCAGCTTTAGTCGCCCGGCGTGCACGATAACCGTGCGTTTTCGCGCGGTGGCGAGTATGTGGTTGATATGTTCGCTTTGGCATATTGTTGCTATTATAGCAAAAATTATCGCTCGGTTCAATATAGGCTTACTCGGGGTACATTAAACTAAAACGGAACACCCGGTAAAATTAGAGTATATGTAAACACTAATTAAGAAAGGATGTCCCGTATGTCAAATATACCAAACTTTGCCAGCAATAAGAAATGCTGGCAGTTAATTAACAAATTAGTCTTCGGAGAGGATATGCTGTGCCCATTGTGCAGGCGTGAACTATAAAGAGAATTACCTGCTTAGGTGTCTATGATGTAAGGTATGCCGTAAGAGGGTATAAGAGCTACAGCCTGGAAGGGTTCATGGCTATACGGCATGAAGATAAGCTCTAAACAGTATTATCATCTGTATACTCTCTTCTTTTTCTTTTTCTTTCTTTATCTTATCCTTCTATGGTACTGGCAAACTAAGAAAAACCTAGAAGCTACAAGACTATTAGCTAAAGTAAGCTACCCTACAGTCTCTAGATGGTTCTCTAGGTTTAGAGATAAGCTATACCATATACCATATACCATATACATGCGTATACTAGATACTCTACCAAATAACTCTATACCCCTACTACTAGGCGCTAGTAGCCCTTCACTCCTAGAAGGCTTAGGCTTAGGGCTTAGGGCTTAGAGTTTAGTCCATCCTCTCCCTTACTTCCAATACCATGCCTAGAGAGTTTAGTACTTAGTACTAGGAGATCTAATCCAGGCAGATTGAATAGCTACTTTGCTAAGCTAAAGAGTAAACAGGCTACCTATATAGTAACAGGCGCTATAGAGCCATATACTGGACGTAAAGCTAAGTAAGCCTAACCTAACCTAACCCTTACGTATTACAGGAAGCTTCTATAACGGTAGAGATAGAGATGTACTAGAAGAGTTTATTAAGGATAGTGTTAAACCTGGCAGCTTAGTTATTACAGACAAGTGGTATGGTTATGATGAACTACCACTATTTATCTTATACTCTCTACTCTCTACTCCTAGGCTACTGCCATGGGAGCCATAACCATAGCAAGGGAGACTATGGCAATACTAATACTAAACACTAAACAAAGCTGAGTTAATGTGGAGTATAGCTAAGAGACACATGAGAAAGCTCTACGGACAACGTATACTAACACATGAACTACAAGACTTTATGTAAAGAGTGGATGGCAAGAGCCAACCATTCTGAACTATTTAAAGATCCGTTAACATACCTATGGTTTAGGGTTGTTTTATTTTAGGTGGCTGTACCTAAGACTGCTATAGCCAGTAGGTATCAGGGCTCTTTTTACAGTCAAACATCACCGCAAATTAGCCATCATCGACAGAGAAATTATTTACGAAGGCAGCCTAAATATTCTCTCATATCGCAACAGTTGTGAGATAATGAGAAGGACAGTATCTGCGTTTGAGGCGGAAATGTTGATAAATTTTATCGGCTTAAATAAATTTATGGAGGTGAGATAATCATGAACGACGAGGATACAATCAAGGATCTTCATCTGTACGAGGACGAAGAAACGATTCGGAAAACGATCCACTACCTGGAGCTTCACGACCCAGACAACGCCAATCGCGAATACGCGGTCGGATTTCTGAAATTCATGCAGCGATTTGCGCATGTTGCGAGTAGGAGTGAGGGGTTTGATTTTGAAGGGTTCCTGAAGGAATATAAAACAAAGCGCAGGAGCAATCAATAATACACCTTTGATTAGCGGTATATTCTATAGCGTTTTTTCTTCAAAGCGCTAATCGTAGATTCTATCTGGTTGAGAGCGTTTAGATAATCGCCTTCAGACAATTGTGCTCCCTTCTGAAACTTATCGGTCAGAGCTGAATATACACCTTTGCTGAACGGCAGTTGGATATTTTCTTTAAAATCGAACAGTATAGAGCTCGACTCGCTTGATATAGTATCCATCCTATTTTGTATTTTACGTATTAATCTACGCAGTTGTTTTACATTTTCTTCATCTATATTATCCTTGGTGTATGTTTCGCTGTAGAGACTGTCGACTGCCTCTAATAGCTTGACGATTTCTTCAATTTCTCCGCAAACCATAGCTTCATAACTTCGTTGATTGTTTAACTTTCTATCTATAATAAAAGGTGTTACGGAAACTGATATCGCCAGCGCCAATAGAGCAACTAGAGATCCTAGGTCTATCTTTGTATCGATAGATATAAGCTCGTGATTGAATAAAAAGTGGTATCCTATAGCTCCAGTTAGAATTCCTATGAGAATCCAAACAATAGTCAGCGAGAAACTCTTATTTGTTGATGTCGATACTTTCATCAATATAGCCCCAGAACCTTTCTGTTAATCCAGGCTCATCATCGCTTTTGATTTTTATCATTTCTCGTACATCTAGGCCGTCCTGTTTACACCGTTGTGATATTTCCAGCGCAAGCTCCGATAAAAACGAAGACGCATATCCCCAAGTGTTGTCAAAATCAATAAGTATAAGTTCTTTATCATTGAGGTGTTGTTTAATATAACTATCAAAAAACTCCTCAGCAGAACCGTCACCGTCGCTTTTATATCTTGCGCCCGGTAGGGTTGTGAAGTCGCTAACGTTTATTTTTATTCTGTTACTCAACACAAACCTCCCAGTAGTATATTGTTGCTGACAGGTTTTCAGATGAATCCTTCTCAATACTACCAATATTAACTAGGTTAACCTTAGTTTTGTTTGTAATTATCTCAAATCTTTTATACATATCGTCACCACTTACTGTATCGTATATATATTTTATACCTTTACCTCTCTGTGGTAAAGTCGTGCGACTTTGTAGGCCTTTTGGTATAGCTTGTCTAAAGAACTCGCCTTGAGAGCTTTCTCGCTTGATTATCGTATGCCACCACGGCGATCTTCCTTGCTGCTGGCTATTAGCCTTATCGATTAGAGTTTCGTAAATACCGACACCCATATCTATTACGCAGTATTGTTTAACTTTATTTCCGTTACTGTCCTTAGTTTCATACGTGTTAATAATCCAAGGAAGAGTGTGGCTGCTATCCGGGCTGGCGTGGTCTGCGGTATTTGTGACTATCTCTATAATTATCGGGTGAATATCTCGCAATTTTTGTCGATTCTTTTCTCCGAAATAATTGACCGTTTTCGTTAATATATCACCTATCGCCTTATTATCCACCTCATCTTCACTTCGAGATAAGAACGCTCCGCTATTAAAGTCTGGCCTCCTCTTCTTAATGATCATATTTTCAGATTGTGCTTCCTTGAAAAATCTGTACGCTGCGGAGTTTGAAAAGGGGCTTGTTACTTCTAGGTATTCTGATTTTGTATTTCTATCTAGCATAAATGCACCTAACAGGCATAGTGTAGGAAGGTCAATAGAAGTTACTTCGCGCAGGCTCATCCGTGTATATTCTTTTTGATTCAGCATGCGCTTTATGGTATTGAAGTATTCAATTATACTGTTTCTGTTATCTAATATAGAGAAATTAGTCGGAGCATCCATTGACGTGTAGGATATATTCTTCGTGTCTCTTTTAAGTGGCCAACGATACTTAAAGCTCTTCTTATTAATCATGAGAGTACCTCGCCCTTAGCTCTCGGCGGTGTTTCCTGCGAGCTATTCTTTGCTGCTTTTCTCTATCTTTAATCCTCCGCATGTCTGTATCTATTATAGTATACAGTACACGCACTTTGGCTCTTGCACTCAATTATAATTCATCATCTATCATCGGCTCCGCCTTAGTCTACGACTTTTTCTTTGTTCGCTTGTTTTGGTTTTTGTAGCTTTTCTTGATGTAACCCTACTAAGACTTTTAGTTCAGAAGCCTCTTTTCGCTTCCCAGCGAACTCTTTGCGTAAATGCTTAACAATTTCGTTTCGCACTGTTTCATTGCCTTTGTTTTCCAGCAGCAAAGTTTACCCAGATAGCGACTCTTGCGCGCGCACCACTGCCAACCGGGCGTAATATTTCCGCGTACCCAAGCCCGAATTCGACAAGATGCTTGAGGATTTTGTACGGACTATTATCGTGAAACTGAACATGTTGATGATGTTATCGCTGCTATTGCCAAGCTGTGGCGCGAACACCAAGCAAAAGTAACTTGAAGCTAATTAGCAGCACCTGGAGCGCCGTCAGAACCTGTAAAACCAGATTCGAGCAACCGTAGACAGAATGCACATTGCCTGTCCTTTGATGACAAGCTAGGGTTGACGCCAAATGTTACTAACCTTTAGTACATAGCAGATACAGAGATATCTCATCTCTGTATAAACCAGTTTGGTATTATGCTTATGTAATGTTTGATATATTCTAGATTTACTTTGCTGGGTATTTTGAATTAGGTTAACTTGAATTCCCACTCAAAAAGCAACTCCCCATAGCCAACTTGAAGAGCCATAGGACTTTCCGTATTCTGTAGTTTGAAACATCAACTAAACACAGAGGAGTTCGCTATGGCTCACACCCACTTTACCCGAGACGATCGGATTTTTCTAGCAAAGTTAATTAGAGAAGGTCTAAGCGTGCGTTCAATAGCTCGCATCCTAGGCTTTCATCCCAGCAGCGTATACCGCGAACTGCAGCGAGGTCAAGTGCCTAAGCTGGGCAAAACTGGCACTGGATACAGTATAACTAAGGCAGAAAAACACAAAAAAGAGGCAAGATACAAAGCCAACCAGCAACACCGCAAGCTCGGCGAAGCCGAGGCTACGATATTGCTCAATCTCATCCGCCAATACTATAGCCCAGATCAGACTGGACAAGCCTTAGGTCTATCGCATTCTACAGTGTATCGCTGGCTTTGGTCCCTGCCAAAGCAAACCTTGAGAGGGCTTTGGCAGTATCTACGCCATCCTAAATTACGCCGCAAGTACGGCACTAAGCGCCGCCGAGAGACAGCAAGAATTAGCCAAAAAGCGCTGGATAGATTCTAGACCTGAAACCGCCAACAAACGCCTTATGTACGGACACTGGGAGGGTGATACGGTACGAGGCAAAGGCGGCAGCGGCTACCTGGTTGCCCTAGTTGAACGGCAAGAGCGGCTATGCCCTAGTTGGCTTTATCCCAAAAGCCACCAAAGAAGCCTTTTGCCAAGAGGCGCTGCGCCTGCTAGCGCCATTACCAAAGCACCTGAGGCGCAGCATTACCCTAGACAACGGCACTGAGATGAACAATTACGAAGTTCTAGAAAAGCGTTCAGGCGCCGCGGTTTACTTTGCTCACCCGTACCATTCCTGGGAGCGGGGTTGCAACGAAAACTTCAATGGGCTGCTGCGCCAATTCTTCCCGAAACAAATGAACTTCGAAAGTATTACCAAAAAGCAGGTTGACCTAGCAGCCAACCTGCTTAATACTAGACCTAGAAAACGGCATGGATACAAAAGTCCAGCAGAGCTCCTTCAGCCTTATATGGGTGTTGCTTTTTGAGTGGGAATTCAAGTAATACACCTTGATTTGTTGTAGAGAATATCGCACAGCTATTGATTCTTATCCACATTTTTCGTATAGTTATCCACAACTTTACAGAGGTAATTGTAAAATGTGGATAAATCTTACCTCTATACGTACCCGCCTATTCATGCATCTATTTTTGTATGCATAACCAGTTGTGGAAAACTATTTTTTTCGCTATGATGAAGTACATATGCGGAGTGACAGCAGAGAGGGTAGATTACTGGTTGTATGAGAGATTCATTATGGCAAAGCGTACTCGGCGAGATAGAGCTGTCGGTGCCACACGCAAGCTTTGAAACATGGTTTAAAGACACCGAATTGCTTGAATACAACGACAAGGTTGTTACTATAGGCGTTATTAATGTCTTTTGTAAAACACAACTTGAGAAAAGGTTCGACAAACAGATCCGCGAAGTGCTTGCACATAATAATTTAACTGCACCAACAATCCAATACAAAGTAAAGAAGGAAAAAAAGAAAATACTGAGCCGTGAAACGACACACGACACCGCGAAAAATAATCGTTTACGTGAACTCGTTGCTACGCCTTCGTCAACACGCGGCAAAATCTCACACGCTCATGAAACGCTGAATCCGCGCTACACCTTTGAGTCGTTTGTTGTTGGCTCATGCAACGACCTCGCTTACACCGCCTGCCAAGCAGCAGCCGTCTCCCCCGGTACAAAGTACAACCCGCTCTTTATTTACGGCGGCGTCGGCTTAGGTAAAACGCACTTAATTCAAGCGGTCGGTAACGAAATCATCAAGAATGACCCGAACATGAAAGTTGCCTATATTAGTACCGAGACCTTCATGAAAGAATTTTTAGAGGCAGTTCGGTTCAAGAAAGCTGGCTTTTCCGATAAATACCGCAAAATGGACGTTTTGATTGTCGACGATATTCAGTTTATCGCCGGCAGAGAAAAAACACAGGAAGAATTTTTTCATACGTTTAATACGCTCCATCAGGCGAATAGGCAAATTATTATCAGCAGCGACAAGCCGCCGCGCAGCATTCCGACGCTTACCGAGCGTTTACGCAGCCGCTTTGAATGGGGTATGGCAATTGACATTCAGATGCCTGATTTTGAAACGCGCTGCGTTATCATTGAAACAAAGGCGGCGCTATCCGGTATTCAACTGGAGCGCGGAACGATTGAATATCTGGCGCAAAATATTAAAACAAATGTACGCGAGCTTGAGGGCGCGCTTAATCAGCTGCTCGCCTACGCCGAGATGCGCGGCGTACCGCCCGACACAGCTACCGCCGAAGGATTGCTTGGCAATGTCCGCCAAAGCCGCCCGCAGCACCTTACCGCCCGGCAGATTATTGACAAAACAGCGCGCCACTTTCAGATTGACAGCAAAGAAATGTGTTCAAGCAAGCGCGACAAACATATCGTCGTGCCGCGGCAAATTGCAATGTACCTGCTGCGCAGCGAGCTGCATATGAGTTTTCCGCGCATCGCCCAAGAGCTTGGGCGCAAAGATCATACCACTGCAATTCATTCGGTCGACAAAATTGAGCGGGCGATTAAACTTGATTTCTTGATTCGCGAGCAAGTCGTTGAGATTCGGGAGAAATTGTATGCGTAATACATGTGGAAAACGAGTGAATTTACAGCGAATACCTGCGAGTAAAACATGTGTTCACACTTCCCCTATTCTGCTTCGTGCAAGCATGCCTGCAATTACCGCGTGGATAAATGCTGTAATCATCCACTGGATTTTCCGCACTATCTGCACCACATTTCCCCTGCGCAATAATCATGGACGACCTCTAGAAGTAAGTACTTTTTCCACCATTTCCACAGGGCCTACTATATATCACCACCAATTAAATATAATAAAAGGATAATATTATGGAACTTTCAGCCACACAAGAAAATTTCGCACGCGCATTGTCGATTGTTGGCCGCGTCGCAAGTAATCGAACTGGCTTGCCGATTCTCGGTAATATTTTGTTGCGCACCGACGGCACACGGCTATTAGTAGCAGCAACGAACCTTGAAATTGCAGCAACGTGCTATGTTGGCGCAAAAATCGTAAAGCAAGGCGATATCACCCTGCCCGCTCGACTAGTGAGTGAATATGTTGGCAGCCTGCCAAAAGGTACGATTGAATTGTCGAGCAAAGGAACGTCAATGACGATCGCATCCGGTAACTATTCGTCAATCATGACAGGCGTTGATGCAACGGAGTTCCCTGAGCTGCCATCAATTGATGAAAAACAAGCTGTTACGTACACCATTGCCGAAGCTGACTTCAAGCAAGCGATTAGCCAAACGATTATTACGACAAGCAACGACACGTCGCGGCCAGTGCTAACTGGCGTATATTGGCACACTGATGGCGGGCATTTATACTTGGCGGGCACGGATGGATATCGTTTGGCGCAGCGCCGCTTATTTGAAACGACGAGCGAGATTGCGGCTATCGTGCCAACAACAAGTTTGCAAGAAGTATTGCGGACGATTTCAGATGCAACCGAGTCGGTTGAAGTGTTGTTTGATGATACGCAAGTGCGGTTTCGCGTCGGCGAAGCGGAAATCACCAGTCGGCTGATTGAAGGCAGCTACCCGAATTATCAGCAGCTTATCCCAAAAACATCTGACATAACAGCGACGCTTGCGAGCGGTGAATTTTCGCGCATCGTGAAGATCGCCAGTTTGTTTGCACGCGATTCCGGCGGGAGCGTTGCAGTGACGATTGACAGCGAAAAACAGCAGCTTAGCATTCATTCAATTGCGAGCGAACTCGGCGAGAATACGAGTACGGCGAGCGCCGAGGTAGCAGGCGACGGCAATATTACGCTCAATTCGCGCTACATCGCCGACGCGCTCAGCGTGATTGACGGCGATCCTGTCCAGTTTCGATTTAGCGGTAAGTTGTCGCCATGCGTACTAACTGCCGCCGAAGAAGTGCCGAATTACACCCATATCATTATGCCGCTTAAGAGCTAGTATGCGCATTACCCGACTAACAGTCCAAAATATCCGCGTACACGACACGAAGACGCTTGATTTCGTAACAAACCCGACACTGATAACGGGTGCAAATGGCAGCGGTAAAACGTCGCTCATTGAAGCAATCTATATTGCGCTGCGCGGCAAATCGTTCCGTGGCAGCGACCTGGCAGTATGTCGCTACGGGACGGATTTTTACCGCATCGTGCTTGAAACTGATATATTTACCTATCGCGTCCAGTACGGTATGGTTGGCACTCGCAAGACCCGCCAGTTTGTTATTGACGATAAAAAATACGCGCGCTTGCCCTATAAACTAAAGTATCCAATTGTATTATTTGAGCCGGAAGACTTACGGATTATTAACGGTTCGCCGCAGCGCCGCCGCCAGCTTGTTGATACACTGATTCAACAATACGATCCGCATTATAGCAGCCAGCTTAGCCGGTATGAGCGCGCTTTGCAGCAACGAAACAAGCTATTGAAAGATCCTAGCGCGACGCGCGATGTGCTGTTTCCGTGGAATGTGCTGTTGAGCGATTATGGTGCGGCAATTATTGCAAAGCGCCAAGCGGTTGCGGCGATATTTCATGAACGCATCACTGCGCTATATCGACAGATTGCACATAATAACGATTCAGTGTCAATTGCATATTCGCATAATGATACAGCGACGTCGCAGCAGCTTCTGCGTCAGTATGAGGAAAAATTTGATTATGACCGCGTAGCAGGCTCTACAAGCGTTGGTCCGCACCGACATGATATTCATATCATCTTTAATCGCGTACCGGCAGCACAGGCGGCATCACGCGGTGAATGCCGGACGATTGTACTGGCGATGAAATTCATTGAAGCGGAATATATTGAGCAGCAATCTGGCGTGCCGCCAATTATACTCCTTGATGATGTGTTTGGTGAGCTTGACGAACAGCGCCAGCATGCGCTACTCGCTGAGTTTAAGGCGAATCAGGTGGTAATGACAAGCACAGTTGATGTTCATTAAAAGCGTTCATCTGTTTCTAGTCCATCAAGGTCGCGATTTCGGTTGATGGTGTAGTTCGGCATGAGCGGCGTCTGCGTGCGAATGTCAATTGTATTAGCGCGTTCAAGCACAGTCTGTGGTGCTTGCGGGCACTCGTATTTGCTAATCGAAATTTGAATTGCGCAGGCGACCTGCCAATGATTATTTTTCTTTTGTAATACGACTTTTTGTGTGTCGCGATTCAAATCAGTCGCTGAACCCTTAAATACAAGCGCAGCAATTGCCCAATCGCCCTTCTCGGTGACTGTTTCACTGGCAATGTTATAGATAGTGCCAATATTGTGATTGCGTGTATGAATAGCATTGTCAATGTTACTTTTTTCGCGCTTTGATAGCTCGGCGAGCCGTTTTTCCGACAATTCGTAATCTAGCGCGCGTGTTACCTTGTCTTTTAGTAAGATTCCTTGCATGTTTGTACTGACGCCGTCGCCCGACGCAATTAAGTAATAACTTCCTTTTGATAAATGATAGGTTTTGCCAGATTCAACCTTTTTTTCGACGACGGTTTTGGTTGGCGCGATTGTTTTTTCGCTTGACGATTCAGTTCCCTGATATAACACAACACTTTTATATATTGAAGCGTCGTAAGTGATTGTTAAATATTGGTGTGTTGCGAAATATGCCCAAATACCCATCAATACAACGACGATGCCAAATCCACCGAATATCATAACTAATTGTTTGCGCGTGAACGGCAAGTTTTCCATTATTTTTTCTCCTTCAGCGGATCTTGAAAATCTTTGTATTCAATGCGATAATCGCTCAGTTTATATCCCATGCTCGTGATTCGCCGCGTGGCAGCATAGCGGTATTGCGGCGATTCCGTCGTAATGACAACAACTGGCTCGCCACTACCTTTTTTGTAGTGTCCGATCGAATAATACGGATCTTTAAGCGGCAAAACGCCAATGAGCGGATACTTGTCGGTAACTGATTTATTATATTCAAGTGATTTTTTACCGGCGAATGCTTCAAGTTTATTGTATTGGTCTTTATGGTTGTTCACCCAGTTCGCTGCTTCCTTTGTTTGCGGGAAAAGCTCGGCGATGACTGTATTGTCCTTTGATATGTCCTGAGTCCCCTTATATGGGTTGAAATCCTTCTTTTCTACTGATATATCGTATACGCCGGGTTCAATATATATAGTGCCGCTACTGCCTTTCGTTACTTTTTTAGTGGCAGTATTTGTAAATGTAGTAGTCGCGTCGGCTGGCGCGGTGACAAGCGTAACGGCTATTTTGCCGGTGTGCTCAAACGAAAGGTAAATATTGTAGGCTATGGCGCCTATAATAACAAATAAGGCGGTTGCTATAACGATTTGGATACTGTGTTTCCTATTTATCATTCTTTACTCCACTATTGCTCGCATTCTTCCTGTTCTTCCTGACGAGCTTCCTCCTGTGCTTGGTTTTGTAGATGAGCCCGATCCTGATGAGCTAGAACCTGAACTTGCACTTGCACTTGATCCTCCCTTTTTGCGATACCATCTTGCTGATTTGTAGTCAAAACCTTCTCCAGCAACAGCTGGTGCTTTTTCCTCTTGTGAAGCTGAGGCGTATTTGCTATTGAAATCCTTAATCTCGCCAACATATATCCAAGTATGCCCCGGTCCAGACACAAAAGCGACATCGCCTGGCTGAAGTTTATCGTCGGTAAACTTGCTGCCATCTGGCTCGTAGGTGCCGTTTGCCGTGCCGAGTGCCTGCCAGTTCGCTTTTACCCACGCCTCTTGGATGACTGTATTGCCTGATTTCGAACCAGCTCCAAACATAGTTCCAATCAAAGCTCCAGGAGCAGGGCTTGTACCTGAGCTGTAATTGTAATCTGGGTCAAATCCGCTGTCATGTACAAGGGTGGTTACAAATCCGCCGCAGTCTACACCATGCATGGAACCAACATAACGCCCTTCTGATTCAGCTTTCTCAATCGCGGCTGCGTACTCAGGTTTTCTCTCTGTACCATGGCTGCGGTCACCCCAGGCATACTTAAGCGTATACTCTTGGAGCTTCCCTGCGCCGCTACTTGCGCTTGAACATGAGGCGGTCGTGCCGCTAATCTTAGAGCTTTTTGATGATGCGAGTGAAGAGCTATCTTTATACTTATCGTACAGAGCACGGGCGTTGGCTTGGCGCTTGTCAAGTGCACTTCCGCCGCTTTTTTCGAATCCAGCCTCAAAAGCAGTTGCCGCCTCTTCTGGCGTTGATACGGCTCGTATAGATGTTAGCGCGCTACTGTAACTTCCCTTATGGTCGGTCCATTCGTTATTTAGCGTGATCTCCCATGCTAGATAACGGAGCTGTGTTCCAATCTCGTACGGATCGGCATTAATGAATTTAGCGAACTCGGTTAGTTTAGGAAAACGATACACGTTGTCCCACTGAGCAATACCGGTGTGAGTCCCATTTGTTGCTTTAGGGTCAAGGTTCTCTCCTGATTCTTGCTGGAGATTCCCAACGATACCAGCAGCTTGAGCGATTGTTAGTTTCTGCCCGTCGCCAACACTCATCAAATAACCGAGTGCTGTTTCAGGGTTGTTATCGCGCATTTGTACAGCCGATCCGCCTGCTGCTGGGTTGGCGCAGCAACTAGAACTTGAACTTGAGCCTGTCGTCTCTAGGCCACTAGTTGATATATTACCGCCAGCACTTTCTGCCATTTCGTTTAACAATCCTTGCATAGTTCTTATGTATGCAGCGGTGTCATTTCCATCGTCTGGGGGTGCGTATCGATGGGCGTAAGCGGACATACCTTTGTCAATTTCATCCGAAAACACATCGCGGTCGTACGAGTACCAGTCACCGCTTGATCTCCCCTTATTCTCCTCGGCCTCGCTATCAAGACTTGCTTTGAAAGAACTCCATTTGTACCAGTTGCGATCGCCTTCCCATACGTGCGGTTGGCTATCTGTGGCTGAACGTCCAAATAAATTATGTCCTTCGTGTATTTTTATCTGAGCGCCTGGCACGGTAGTAAAGCCCATACTTGATTCAACGACCGCGTGGGCATACGCTAAAAACGGACTCATGTTTGCTTTTTTTGCGCTCCTAACGGCAACGGCGCCTGTTCCGTGTAATGGGATATCCTGGTCTGGCGTACCATCAGGAGCACGGTCTTTGACGAATTTTTCAATCGCTGCCGCCATTTTTGCAGCATCAAGGTTTGGATATGTCATGCCGTTTGGTTCGCCGTTACCCGGTGAGATAACTGATAGATCAACACTGCTTGACTCTTCGTTGCATGTGTTGTCGTCAGAAAAATAGATGTCATTACCTTGTTTGTCGATTGTTAGTAGGGCAGAGGCTGGCGTTGATATAATGAGTACTCCCGTTAGTGTCCATAGTGTAAATGCTGTAAGATATTTTTTCATATAATTTGCTCCTACCATGTTTTTTGATGGCTTGGATGTGATCGTAGCGCGAGATGCAGGTGGTTGCACGCGTCTTCGTGTGGGTCATATCCTGCGTTTCTAAGGATATTGTTCATCTGCGCCCTGCCGCAGTCGCTCTGACCGATACCTGCTCCCTGGGGAAGCAGTTTGTTGTCGACGATTTCCTGTAATAACTTGAGTGCATTTGCGTCTGCACCCGTTGTCGATACTCCGTCTATAGAGCTCAAGTCTACAGCCTCGCCCCAGCAGTGAAGACTGTAGTCGCAACCCCAAGTACGCCCGAGCGATGATATAGTTATTTGATGATTTTTCCCAAAGGCAGCTATGACTTGTAAAAGTCGCGTATCTAGCATTTTTGGCCATGGCGCCTTGCCATTTGACATGTCTAAAATCTGTTGATGCGGATCGTTGCCATCTACGTTTGCGTACGTTATATTCTGATTTTCAATAATTTGTTTAGCAAGCGACTGGGCGTCTCCGCTTGGTAATGCTGTGCTTGTCGATGATGAACTGCCGGACGATGATGGAGGATCATTGTCCATACCGTCGGCTTGACGCTTGTCAATTTGGTAGAGCCCGTATAGCGCTTCTTTCCTGGAGTTTACCGTACATTCGGACAACGATGCCGTGTCGCCGTCTGCATTGCAGCTATCTATCCATTCCTGAAGGTCGCTGTCAGATTTAGGGTTTCCTTCGTCGTCTAAATCGCCAGAGCTATGCAGTTCGTTGACAACATCATCAGGCTCAATACCCATATATTCAGCAGGAATACCATATTGAACGTCGCATAACGGACCGGATGAAACTCCTGATTGCGAAACAAGATAATCAGCTTTGCACATATTGCCTTCTATCTTTGCGGCATGTGATGCTGGCATTAAGAACCGCCCTAACGCTGAGGTTGATATTGAGGCAATTGATGATATCGTTTTAATTGGATTTGAAATTGATGACTGATACGGTAAAAACTGTGTGACGATTGAGCCAAGGAAGGTATTGGGGTTTGATGCGTCAAATGGGCTGTGCGTGAGGCGATCTTCCTGCGCCCAGGCAAGTTTTACTGGATTTTTAATTTGTTCGTCGAATGCGGTTTTTTGCGCCGGAGTAAGAGGAAGATTGCCGCCAGTATTGGCAAGATTCCCAAAATTTAGGATTGCGCCAATAGCAACGACATCGCCGAGATCAACGCCTTTCGCTAGGGCTGCAAAATTGCCTAAAAAGTATTCCAGTAGTTTTTTCCAGTCGATGTTGTCGGTAAATAATTTTATAGCGCCGGATACGATTTGCGTGAAGAGAGTGTCGAATAATCCGGTTTGGTCTATGATGTACTCAACAACCGTTAGTGCAAATCCGGCAATGCTGCCGGATTTTATAGCCCTAAAGGCGTCAATAGCTGCTTGTGCTTCGGAACTTCCAAGGGCTGAACATGCTCCTTTTACAAGACCGCTCGATACGATTTTTGTATATTCAGCGAAAGATTCGCCTACTGTTGGCAGATACTTTGAGTCGCTTCCGCCTGTACCGAGTCCAAGACCGTATTTCATCGCACCCGAATCCATAGCTGATAATATTTCCGTTTTGTCGGACTTCTCGTATGTTTGTGTTAACAATGATGCAACATTACTAACTTCTGTATCTGTTGCAACCCCCTCTTTTATCCTGTCTGCCGCGGACAAAACCGCGAAAGCAATTGTTGCAAGCTGAGCAATCCTAAATACCCGAACAACTTTATTGATGAGGATAGGCGCTTTTGACATGAGGCAAACGCCTTGTGCTGTTAACAAGGCAATGTCTCCGCCTGCTCGTTTTTTTGCCTTCTTTGTTTCTTTTTTGGCGAAATCATCAGTGGCTTCTTTCACGACTTTCTCAACGCCGTCTTTGTCCTTACCCGCTGTTGTGAGTGCTTTCTCTTTTGCCTTGTTTAATTCGTCCGGTTTCTTTGCGTTTTTAATTCCGTCCGGAACACTTTTGGCTATACCGTGCTTCTTTAGAAATTTTATAGCGACATCGTCGAACCAATTCATCCAGCGCGGACTATGTGCTCGCCGAAATGCTCGCCGAAATTCAGGATCGTCTCTAAGTGTCTTCATAAAATCAGAGGCCGCCACTTTCTTGCCGTCTTTTAGCTGGAATTGGGCGGGACGAGTCTTACCGCCTAAAAACCCCTGTTTTTCAATTTCGGCGCCGTTAGCGTCAAGTGCTTTTATACCTTCGGCATTAAGCCGTTTCAAAAGGCGGTCGGAAGGTTTTTGATACCGGCAGGCAAGTTTAATCTTGCAAAGACCGCTTGTCGTTTTGCTTGCGAGCCGTTTATTTAAAAGCTTGCGGCTACGAACTTCTCCCGTTACGCTCTGTTGGTCGTGGTTCTGCGTGAAATTCTCTTTTAGATTTACGAGCAATGACGCTGGACCTGCCGTGAATGTGAGCCCGCTAATACCGCCAATAAGCAACGTTCCGATAATACCGGTTGGTCCGAATCGTTTTGCAAACCCTTTCAGCCCAAACTGCGACTTTTTTTTACCGCCGGAGTGTTTATTGCTGCTTTCTCCTTTTTCCGAAACATTGTTTTTCCATGCACCGCCGGAGTTGTCTTTTTCGCGGTCGGCGATAGATTTATCATGATCTGGCGTTGCGCTGTTGTTCTCTTGGTCGTTTAGATTGCTCGCAGTGTTGTTTGCGTTTTGATCGCCCCAATCGCGCGCATCAGGGCGAGCGTTGCCCTCGACCGCTGCATTAAACTTGCGGTCGTAGTCGCGATCAATCCTACTTCGTTCATCGGCATCTGGTTTCTCAAGCGTTTGTTGTGCCATATGTATAGTATACCTGTTTTACATTAACTTTCCGAATCTTGTTGTAATTGTTGCTGCTGCAGGAGCGCCTGAGGATTTGTAGTGATCAGTCTCTGCTCGGTGTCGCTTGCGACAATTTGAACATGAATATGGTTCTGCCCAGCGAAAAACAGCCCCTGCCCAACGGGGAAACCGGATAAACGCCGCCGCTCTTCTTCGGTGAGTTTGAAGACGTCGCCAAGCACGTCAACGGCGCTTGGCGACTGCTTTAACAGTAACTGCATGCTGGAGTTCGCTACGATCGCGCGCCCCATTTTGCTGCCCATAAAATCTTCAACGTCCTGCGTAATTGTCGTTAGCCCGAGGTAATATTTACGGGCGCGCTTTGCGAGGCTAAACATAAAGTTTGCGGAATCATCGTACTTCATGAGCTGCCACGCCTCGTCTACGATGAGCATGCGCTTTTTTTGCTGCGTACGTACGATATTCCAGATATGGCTCAACACGATATACATTGCCACTGGGCGCAGTTCGTCTTCTAGATCGCGAATATTGAACACAACCATATTGTTGTTAATATCAATATTGCTTTGCTGGCTGAAGATGCCGGCGAACGTTCCGCTTGTGTATTTGCGTAGGCGCTGTGCAAGCTGCGGTCCTGTGCCTCCCATATGGAGTAATACGTCGTATAGATTGCCCATTGTCGGCGGCGTAGCGGTGTGCGTGAGCGGGTCGCTGGTGATGCCGGCGCGGGCGTATGTGTCGATTAGTCCTTGGTCAAGGTCGGCCTCTTCGGACGGGCTTAAGCCGACGCCGGCATTATTTGCTGATGCGCCGCCGAGCATCAGGCGTAAAAGCCCGTGCAAGGTCACTAAATTCGCGCGTAAGGCGTCGTCGGCTTCGTCGCTGTCTATCACACGGGGTAAATCAAACGGATTGATACGCGTGTCGCTACTGAGGCTTAAGCGGATATAGCTGCCGCCGACGGCGTCGCTCAGCTTCTGGTATTCGTTTTCCGGGTCGATGATGAGTACATCGGCGCCAACCATCATGCTGCGTAAAGCCTCTAATTTGACTGTAAACGACTTGCCGGCGCCAGACTTCGCGAACACTACCATGTTAGCATTTTCAAGCGTATAGCGGTCGAATATCACGAGGCCATTATTATGCATATTTATGCCGTATAAAATACCATCTTCTTGCGTGAGGTCGGCGCTCGTGAACGGAAAACTCGTACTAACAGCACCCGTGTTCATATTGCGGCGAATCTGTAGTTGGTCGCTCATTTGCGGTACAGTGCTATTAAGCCCTTGCTCCTGCTGGCTTGATGCTGTTTTACTATAAACGAGCATTTGTCCGAACATTGATTCAATTTCGTTTTGAATGAAGCTTAGTTCGTCAATACTATCAGCGTAGATTGTTACGTAGAGTCCGTAGCGGAAAAATCGCTCGCTTCCGATCTGTAGTTGGTCGCGCAACTCTTCGGCGTCGGCAAGGGCTGCTTCTTTTGCTGGATCGCGCGTGCGGCCTTTCTCGGCGTTGATCGACATATCAGCCTCAAGCTGCGTCACTTTCTTGCGCAAATTATTCAGTACGACTGCCGTGTCGACCGGATAAACGAACATACTGACGTCAATCACTTGGTCGATGTTGATGAGCGGCGACAGCCACCCCGTATAAAGCGTGCGCGGGTAACCGTACACGTACATTGTCCGCCCGTATTTCGTTCCGAGACGGAAATAACTTGAATGGATCTCTAAGCTGCTTGGCGCGATTAGGTCGCGCAGCGTTGTCATACCTTTAAGAAACGCTTGTTCGACTTCAGCTTGCTCGCGGGCGCGCTGCTGCGTCGCAATGTCAATGGGATCCATCTTCTTTGCGCTCATTGCCGGGCTCCTAACGCTGGCGCACTCCCCTCGCCTTTTCGTATGTATAGCGATGTCACATCTTCGAAATTACCGAGCGGCTCGCGTACTGCGGTATCGGGGTTGTATATGTTGTAGTACAATTCGCCGATTTGCTTCGTGTTGAGCTGCGTCGCGCGCACGCCAATTTGCGTTAATCCGTGTACAACCGATTCAACGCGGTTTCTGATTTCATCCTTCGCCTTTTCGTAGGTGTCTTTGTCAATCTTCGTGACGGTATTCTTTTTGTTGCCGCCAAATATTGAATTGAAAAACCCTTTGCTTTGTTCAACGACATTTGTGATCTCGCCGGCGGGATAGTATGGAATCACTACAAAGAAACTCTTGTCCATAATATTCGCTTCCTGCGATAATAAATCAATAAAGTTGATATAGTCGTCCATTAGTACTCCAAGCAGCATGTTGTCTTGATCGCGCCGTAGGAGTTCAAGTTTATCAAGGTACGGACCAATATCAACTCTTTGCGATCGTACTAAAATTTGAATTGGAAACCGGAGGGCATTCAAAAAATCCTGGTAGTTCGTCTCGACGCCGCCTCGTTCGCGTTCGCTCATGAGGTCGAAGTTGATGGACTTGCAAGCGACAATAGCGCGGAATGTGCCATCAGACATGACGACCATACCGTCGCGCAACTCAGAAAGCAGCAGGCTGTTTTGTGTTGAGACTGCATTTTGCTGAGTTTTTGCCTTTTGGGCTGCCTGATTTGGCGCCGCGACTGCTTGCGCCGGCGCAATACCAACAGCGCCGCCTGGCACGGCTGGCGGTGTTTGCGACGGATTGACCTGATTGCTCGGCGGCACACCCACTCCTTTCAATTACCCTAATGCAGCGAAATGAACACCTCGCCATTATCGGCTTCTTGCTCTTTTTGCCGAATACGATTTGCCTCCTGCTGAATCGTTTGGATCGACAAACCGCTATTGTTCGCAAGTCCAATTATATCATCTGAGACCGGTTCGGCGCTAGTAGCTGCCGGCGTAGGGGCGGCTGAGGCATTGGCTACTTGCTGCGCAACTGGTGCTGGCCGTACTCCTGCCGCTTGATTATTTAGCGGCTGAACGACCGATTGATGAATTGTCGGGTATGGACTGTAGCGAGGCGGTACGGATGGTTGATTTGGAGACTGCGGCGGTACGGTTTGCTGCGCGGCTGTTGGCGTGGCTGCTTGGCGCATCTGCTCTACTATATATTGCCTTTGCGCCACATTGGTATCGGATATTAACGTGTCGAAATTGTGCGCGACGCTGCCGTCGTCGCCGAGCGGGTCTTCAGTTTGCTGCGCGGCAAAATATTGGTCAGGCTCCATTGCACTATTGACTTGCGCTTGCGCTTGCGGTGTGACATGGCGAATAGACCAACCTTCCGTGTCGGCAATGTCCGCTAAGTACGAAAAACGCTGCTCGACTTCTTCCTGCGCTAAATCTTTGCGGTTAATTTCTTCAACTTTCGGCGCAGTGATCTGGATAAGCGACTCTCTACCGTCTGGAATCCATATACGTTTGCGCGGCTTTAGGTAAAACGATACAAGCGCTGCCATGTAGATTTCCATCGGCTGGTCTTTGCGCAGCGGCAGGGCGAGCGCGCCGAAGAGCAATATAACTGGCAGTGGTATGATTGCAAGCGCAATAAATATACGCGCCAGTCCCCACGCTACTGCGCAGGCGACTGCGACGACAATTAAGTAAATGAATTGGCGAAAGCTAAACGGACCGAGGAGTTTGTCTTCGGCTTCGACGTCTTGTGCAACTTTGTATTGAGCCATGAGATAGGATATTCTATTTAATTACTGGAGCTGCCATTGCCACTGGAGCTGCCATTGCCACTGGAGCTGCCATTGCCACTGGAGCTGCCATTGCCACTGGAGCTGCCATTGCCACTGGAGCT
>JABCOJ020000007.1 GCA_013333675.2 Candidatus Saccharimonadota bacterium
GCGATGAGCCAGGGCGCGATCGGATTTTGGCTGCAGCAGGCGTTGATTGATGAGTTTAGCCGCCGCCATATGCATAGTGTTGCGTCGACAGTTGTGACGCAGGTTGTTGTCGATAAAGATGATCCAGCGTTCAAAGACCCGACGAAACCGATCGGCGTATTCTACAAAACGAAAGACGACGCTAGCGCTGCGGCAAACGGTAGGGGCTTCGTGTTCAAGGAAGACGCTGGGCGCGGGTGGCGCCGCGTTGTACCGTCGCCGAAGCCGCTGCGGATTGTTGAAGAATATACGGTGAAGGCGATGCTTGACGCTGGCGTGACAGTTATTACGGGCGGCGGCGGCGGTGTGCCGGTTGTTGAAACTACAGACGAAGGACTTGAAGGTGTTGAGGCAGTTGTCGATAAAGACTTTACTGCGGCAGTTGTTGCCGATGCGGTTGATGCGGAGGCGCTAGTGATCTTGACGGCAGTCGATAACGCGATGGTTGATTACGGCAAACCGACGGCGCGCGCGATCGGACGTACAACAGTGCAGGAAATGCAAAGGTACGTGGACGCTGGTCAGTTTGCGCCGGGCAGTATGTTGCCGAAAGTGCAAGCAGCAATGAAATTCGCGCAAAAACCAGGCCGCCGCGCTATTATCGCGAGTCTTGAGCATGCAAGCGACGCGCTTGACGGGCAAGTCGGTACAATTATCGAAAGCTAGGCGAAGCAAAATCGAAAGTTTCTAAAATAGCGGCCGAGTTAGCCGCTATTTTGGTTGATTGTTAGATCCTGGGTATGCTAGATGTAGCGTGTGAAAGATGAAATTTAGGCAAAACGGCAAATGTAACTAAAACCAGCTGCCTGCGTTTGCTTTCATCTTCTCAATGATTTCTGCGGAATTGCTATATTTACCCTCGGGACATTCGGCGTCATCATGCAAGTGGCACTCTTTCAGATTGTTTAAGCGTGCTGTCGTTAAGTCAATTTGCAGCTGATTAAATTCTTGGTCTTTGTGCAGCCAGTGGATGTGCCACGCCATCGCCGCAATCGCGGCGACTATCATAGCACGATATATGATATGTGCTAATCGTTTCAGGGTAGCTACCGTGCTCATACTTATAGTATACACTAGGAACTCGAAATTATTTTCATAAAACCTCTTGCACATTTTCTAGCACTCGTATATACTGAGTGCTAGAAATAGCACTCGTACATAGAGAGTGCCAGTTAATACGAAAGGGGTAATTAATGAGTTCACCGATCAAGCCGATGGCGCACTTCGTTGTCGCCGTCAAGGAGAAGAAACCGAGTAAAACTGCGAGTGGGATTCTGCTCCCTGAATCGGCTCAAGAAAAATCAGAAGCAGCGAAGGTTATCGCTGTTGGGTCGGACGTTAAAGACGTAAAGAATGATCAAAAAGTTGTGTATAAAAATTACGCGGCAACAACGATCAAACTTGACAAGGAAGAATATTTGATTATCAAAGACGAGGATATCCTCGCAACGGTAGAGGAGTAAATATATGGCGAAGAAAGTTTTTTACGATGAAGATGCACGTCGCCGCGTGTTAGGTGGAGCGGAAGTACTATATAACGCAGTCAAGACCACGATGGGTCCGAAAGGACGCAACGTTGTGATCGGGAAAAGTTATGGTGGTCCAAGTGTGACGCACGACGGTGTAACGGTGGCGAAGAGTATTGATATCGCTGATGTCGATGATGAAACGCTTGGTTTTAAGGTCGGTGCTGAGCTGATTAAACAAGCCGCCAACAAGATGAATGACGTCGCGGGCGACGGTACGACAACGGTGACAGTATTGACCTATCATATTCTGCACGAAGCGAACAAGCTGATTGCCGCCGGACACAATCCGATGCTGCTGCGCAAAGGATTGGAGCGCGCTGCGGTTGAAATTACTAAAGAATTGACTAAATTGTCGGAAGACATTAAAGGCGACAAAAAGCGCGTGGCAGAAGTTGCGACAATTTCGGCAGGCGATGAAGCGATCGGCGCGTTGATTGCCGATGTGATGGATAAGATCGGTCCAAATGGTATCGTGACCGTTGAAGAAGGGCGCGGTCTGGAATTGGAAAGCGAAGTTGTTGAAGGCTTTACAGTGCAGCGCGGGTTCATCAGTCCATACATGGTGACTGATCCAAAGCGCATGGAAGCAGTGTATGACAAGCCGGCGGTTGTGGTAACTGACAAGAAAGTTTCGTCAGCGCAAGAATTTGTGCCGTTGCTTGAGATGATTGCGCAAAGCGGCAAGAAAGATTTGGTACTGATTGCTGATGATGTAGATGGCGAAGCGCTTAGCTTGCTGGTACTGAACCGTTTGAAAGGTTCGTTCAACACGCTCGCAATCAAAGCGCCAAGCGACAAAGATGTACTGTATGACATTGCAGCATTGGTTGGTGCAAAAGTTATTACTGATGATACGGGCATGACGTTTGACAACGTTGGCAGCGACGTGATTGGTTCAGCGCGTAAAGTTATCGCTACAAAAGACGTGACGACGATCGTTGAGGGCGCAGGCAGCAAGAGTGAAGTGCAGGCGCGCGTCGACCAAATTGATGTACAGGTTGAAGAGACGTCAAGCGACTACACGCGCAATAACCTGCTGAAGCGCCAAGCAGCGTTGACGGGCGAAGTTGCGGTGATTAAAGTCGGTGGTGCGACTGAGACGGAGATTGAAGAGAAGAAGTATCGTGTCGACGACGCAGTTGCGGCGGTTAAGGCGGCGCTTGCCGAGGGGATCGTGCCGGGCGGCGGCGTGACGCTGGTTGATCTGGCTGGCAACTACAAATATGCAGGCAGTAAAGACGCGTCGGTCGCGGCAGGGGAGAAGTTGCTTGTGAACGCGTTGGAACAGCCGTTCCGTATTCTGCTTGCAAACTCCGGTTTGAACGCTGACGAGTGGTTGCCGCAAGTGCGTAAGGCTAAGGCAGGGCAGGGCATTGATGTGAATCACCCGACCGAGCTAATTGACCTAAAGAAGAGCGGTGTCGTTGATCCGGTGCGCGTCACTAAAGAGGCATTGCAGAATGCTGCCTCAATCGCCGGTACGGCAATGACAATGGGCGCATTAGTGGTTGATGTGCCGGAGAAAGAAGCTCCAAGTACGCCGGATATGAGCGGTATGGGCGGGTACATGTAGAAAACGCTCCTCTCTGGGCGCAGGAAAGGCTACTAGCTCAAAAATAGGAAGAAAGTCCCCTAGTGAAACAGGGGACTTTCTTTATGGCGCATGGATTTATATACAGGCGCAAAATGGTAAATAGGCGGTTGACTTTTTTAGTAAATTGCGTATCATGGATTATAGATATAAATTATCGATGATTGGAGTATCGTCCCCGTGAAACTGTCGACAGCGACTGAACAAGCGTGTTGTATTTTGGCGCTTATTGCGTCGCGCAACCTATCCCCTATTACTAACGCCGAATTGAGCGAGCGTATGGCGGTATCGCCGTCATATTTGGCAAAAATTACGCGGCGGTTGGTCGTTGCGGAGCTAATTTCGTCTGAGCCTGGCGCAAAAGGCGGATTTGTATTGGCGCGGCCGATGCGGCTAATTACGCTGTTGATGGTTGTCGAGGCGATTGAGGGCAATGAGCCGTTTTTCCAGCCAGCGGGCGTTGTTGAACGCGTGTTTAAGAATCGCCGTCGTGCTGTTGAAAAAGGCATGTCTGTGGTGCAGGAAAAAATGCACGAAGCGGAATTGGCGTGGCGGCGCAGTTTATCTAGTGTGACGATGCAAGAGATTGTCGACGACGCGCTCAAAGGAGAGATGCTATGACTGAAAGAATAAGAGCAAAATTACGCGACCGGCGTGATGCAGTTCGTGCCGAATGGGCGAATTTACGGCATAACCGTATGCTGTTAATTTCGTGTATTGCATTGTCAATCATTCCGATTTTGTATGGTGGATTTTTCCTTGGTAGCGTGTGGGATCCGTATGGCAGCACTGAGTATTTGCCTGTCGCTGTCGTGAATGAAGATCAGGGTGCGGTGCTTAACGGCAATTTTGTACAAATCGGGCAGCAAACGGTTGATAACCTAAAGCATAATCATAGCATGAAGTGGGAGTTTGTATCGGCAGACGAAGCAACGAAAGGCTTGAACGACGGTGCTTATTATATGCGTATTACGATTCCGCGCGATTTTTCGGCAAAAGCGGCAACGGTTACAACATCGTCGCCGCAACAGAGCGTTGTTGAGTACACGACAACCCCGTCGCGTAATTTTGTAGGCTCGGTGATTAGCAATCAAGCGGCACAGCAGGTTGTGCGATCTGTCTCTGCTAAAGTTAGTACCGCATATGTGAGCGCAGTGATGGCGCAGGTTGGCGAACTTGGTACGGGGTTATCGCAAGCGTCGGCAGGTGCAGCTGCGCTACATGGCGGTAGCGATCGGCTGGCGGGTGGATTGGCGGTGTATACGCGCGGCGTCGGGCAACTGTCAGCGGGAGCGGATTCGCTTCAGAACGGTTTGTCGCAACTGCGTACTGGTTCAGTGGCGCTTACAGATGGCTTATTACAACTACAAAAACGTTTGCCGGCAAAAAACCAAATCGACCAGCTGATAGCTGGCACGAAACAGGTGCAGAATGGCGTAAATACACTGGCGGCGCAGGTTAGCGCGGATAATCCGGAAGCGGCAAGGTTGGCGGCAGAAATTACGAAAGAATCTCAGGCGCTTACAAGTAATCTGACGCAGCTCAGCGTTACGCTCGCGCCGCTAAATCCAGCGCAGTGTCCGGCTTATATTGCTAACGCTGCACCGTCGTTTTCAAAAGTTGAATGCAAGCTAGCGGCATTAAAGCAGCGCGTGGCGGCAGTAGGCGCGGGTGCAGCTACTGAGGTTGACAGTGTGACGGCTGACGTTGTAGCACTGCAGTCGCGCCAAGGGGAGTTGGTAAAAAGTGCCGCAGAATCCGGCGCAAGACTAAAAACTCATTTAGAAAACTTACAATTGACTATCGCCGATCAACAGCAAGCCCTGCGCGCTGGCGTTAGCACGCTAAATACTGGCGTTAATACCCTTTCGCCTAATCTAGTGTCAGCACTCAATGGCTACACGACATTGTCCCGCGGTTCAGTGCAGCTATCAAATGGCGCAGCAGTGCTGATGCAGGGACTGGCCGATGCGCGATCTGGTAGTAGCCGGCTATCGTCTGGCGCAAAGCAGTTAGCGGCAAATTCTGGTACGCTCATGAATGGTTCAGTGCAGCTATCGTCTGGTGCAAACGAATTGTCCGGCAAATTAGCAAAAGCAGCAAACCAGCTTGCATTGCAGCCGACAGGCGATCCGACGGTGCAGCACATTGTGTCGCCTGTCGCTGCCGATCATCACGTGCAGGGCGACGTGCCAAACTATGGTAACGCCTTATCGCCGTACGTGTTGTCGCTTGGGCTATTTGTCGGTGCGTTGGCATTTTGCGTAATTTATCCGATTCGCGGATTTTATAGTACGCCGAAAAATGCACGTTCGTGGTGGTTGGCGAAAATATCAGTGTTGACACTTGAGAGTGTGGCGCAAGCACTGGTGCTTGACGCGGTGATGGTATTTGGGTTGGGACTTCATGTAGCACACCCGGCGCAATTTGTCGGCTTGTCGATTGCAGCGTCGCTAACCTTTATGTCGATCGTGGCATTGCTCACGATTGCGCTTGATAACGTCGGGCGCTTCTTGGCAATGCTGCTGCTCGTGCTGCAGCTTGGCTCTGCTGAAGGCGTTTTTCCGATCAGCCTGTCGCCTGCTCTGTTTCAGGCGATTAATCCGTTCGTGCCGATGACGTATTCAATCCGCGCTTTTCGCGAAGCAATCTCTGGCGGTTTAGGGCAGGATATGTTTTGGCAAAGTGTAGTAGTGCTGATAATGTTTCTAGCAGTGGCAAATATATTGTTGATCATATTCTTGTACTGCCACGGCATGAAGCATTTTAAGCACGAAGCAACGCAGGCGTCGTGATATTACTGCTTGACTAGTTATAGTACCTTGTATAAACTATTACTTATAGTAATAGCAATAAATGAAAGGTATTTCATGAGACGAATTGACATCATCAAGCGTGCCGGTCGAAATCTGCGGCATGCGCGTATGCGCACCATCCTCACTGTTCTCGCGATCGGCGTGGGCGGTTTCGCGATTACGGCGAGCTTGATGGCTGGCGAAGGCGCGCGGCAATATATTGACCGCATCATCGCTAACAACATCAACCCGAAAGGTTTGATTATTGTGAAAGATAAAAAGCTCGTGCAGGCGGCGGCAACGACGGGCGCCGCGTCGGGTTTGCGCGAGTATAACCCAAATGCAACCTCATACTACGGACAAGATTATGAGTCGGTGACGCAAGCGGATATCGATAAATTACGCCAAAATAAGCAGATTAAGAATGTCGAACCGTTGTATCAATTACAACCGAAGTACATCGATTTCAGCAATGTGAAAGATAAAAAATACATCGGTAATGTGATGATGCGCGATAATTCAATCCGCACCGAAACTGCGGCCGGTAAATCGCTTGATGCTGGTGTTGAGCTCAAAGCTAACGAAGCGGTACTTCCAGAATCGTATCTGAAGACGCTTGGAGTGAAACATCCATACGATATCATCGGACAGAAACTAACGGTTGTAGCGGTGCAAACGCCGCAAAAAGTCGACAATCAAGCGATAGCTAAAGCATACGCCGAAGGCGGCGAAGCGGCGGTTAGGACGCTCGTTGAGCCAAAAGAGTTGCGCAAGGAATTTACAATTGTAGCGGTGACGAAGAAGTCGCCGGATCAGATGGCGAATCAATCGAGTATTTCTATTGCTCCAAGCGCGGCAAAAGAAATTAGCGAATTTAGCACGGTCGGCACTGATGCGTATCAGAAATATTTGACAGTTACTGCGACAACGGCTGATGGCATATCGCCAGATACCGCCAAAGAGTCACTCGAAAAATCTGGTTTTCATGCAATGACGGCGAGAGATGCGCAGCAGATGCTGTTCCAGTTTGTTAACATTCTTCAGACAATTGTCTTAAGCTTCGGTGTGCTCGCTCTGATTGTGAGTGTGTTTGGAATTGTGAATACGCAGTATATTTCAGTACTGGAACGCACGCAGCAAATCGGGCTGATGAAAGCGCTCGGCGCGAGCCGCCGCGATATCGGCAAATTGTTCCGTTACGAATCGGCGTGGATCGGCTTCTTCGGCGGCGCAGTCGGTATTTTGCTTGCGTGGATAACGGGCGCGGCGCTTAATCCGGCTATCAGTAATGCTATTGGTCTTGGCAAAAATCACCTGCTTATTTTCACGCCGAGCGCCGGCATCATCGTGTTAGTATTATTGGTTGTAGTGGCGATGCTTGCTGGATTTTTCCCGAGCCGCAAAGCAGCGAAACTTGACCCGATAGAAGCACTGAGGACAGAGTAGGAGGAAAGCGATGATTGAATTACAACAGGTTACGAAAACATACGGCAAAAAGCACAATGTATTCACGGCGCTGCATGATATTACGCTAGCGATTCCTGATGGCGCGAGTGTAGCGATTCTCGGTAAATCCGGTAGCGGCAAGTCGACGCTGATGCACGCCATGAGCGGGCTTGATCGTCCGCAAAAAGGTCGCGTGTTTGTCGGTGGGCGTAATATTTTGAAGCTAAAACCACGGCAGGTTGATCAATTCCGTGCAAACGAAATTGGTTTTATCTTTCAGAGCTTCTTTGTAGAGGGTAATGAGAGTGTATTTGATAACGTGAGCCTGCCGCTCGAAATCGCGCATGTGCCGTATGGCGAACGGGCGGGTAAAATTGATGCGGCGCTGCGGGCGGTTGATTTGTATGAAAAACGAAAGAGCCGCGCACGCGATTTGTCGGGCGGGCAAAAGCAGCGATTGGCGATTGCGCGTGCGATTGTGAATGAGCCGCAGATTATTTTTGCCGACGAGCCGACGGGAAATCTGGACAGCGAAACCGGCGCGCGTGTTGAGAAGCTGCTATTTGGCTACAATAAAACGAAAGGCGTCACGCTTGTGATTGTTACGCATGATAATGATTTGGCGAACAAATGCGATTATCAGATTAGCATCAAAGACGGTTGCATTCAGCATTCAACGGTGCCGGCGGGCGGAGCGAAAGAAACCAAACCTGTGCCGAAAAAGGTACGCGTAGCACGAAATTACGTTTAATAGCATAGCGTATTTACGTAATAGCAGCAGACAGAGTATCTTTTGTCTGCTGCCTTTACGTGTTGCAGTATTTTTTTAAGGTTCCTTTCATGATGCGCTCGTATAGTAACGCGCGTGAAAACTACCGCTATCAATCACACGGCCACGCTTGCGGCGCAATCAAAATATAGCACAACGCCGCTTCGCGCGCTTAACCCGCGTACGCTAACGGTTGATATTGTCCTGCCCGTACTTAACGAGGCGTATATTCTGGAAGAATCGGTGCGTACGCTATGTATGTATATGGAAGATAATTTGCCGTATCATTATCAAATTACTATCGCCGATAATGGCAGTACGGACGGTACGCGCCGGGTGGCGGCGATGCTCACCGAGCACTTCCCTGCCGTCCGCGTCGTCTGCTTGCCAGAGAAAGGCCGCGGGCGGGCGCTTAAACAGGCGTGGCTGCAAAGCCGCGCTGACATTGTTAGCTATATGGACATCGATTTGTCAACGAATTTAGATGCATTCGTGCCGATGATCACGCCGCTCGTGACTGGCGATGCAGCGATTGCAGTAGGAAGCCGGCTGATGGAAGAATCGCAGACAACGCGCGGGCTAAAACGCGATATTATTTCGCGTTGCTACAATCGGCTGATCCGCTGGACGATGCGTACAAAATTTGTCGACGCGCAGTGCGGGTTCAAGGCGATGCGCCGTGGTGTTGCGCAACAATTGCTGCCGCACGTGAAAGATACAGCGTGGTTTTTTGACACCGAGTTGCTTGTAAAAGCAGAGTATGAAGGCTACACAATTCATGAGGAACCGGTGGAATGGATTGAGGATACTGATTCGCGCGTTCATATTGTGAAAACGGCGACTGAAGACATCAAAGGTTTGTCGCGCGTGCGCGGCGAGTATGGCCGCGCGACGCTGTTTGAAGCGGCGGGCTTTGGCGGTTTGCTGCTCATGGCGTCAATGCTGTACCTATGGAATATAACGATCAACGGCATGGCGAATAGCTATTATGCTGCCGCTGCACAAGCGGCGAGTGTGAATTGGACGGCGTGGCTGTTCGGGAGTTTGGACGCAGCGAATTTCATGAGCGTTGATAAACCCCCATCAGCATGATGATTATGGGATTGTTTGGTCGCGTGTTTGGTTTTTCGTCGTGGAGTATGCTGTTGCCGCATGCGTTGGCAGGCGTAACGACAGTGGCGCTAGTATATACGGCGGTGCGGCGCTGGTATGGTGTGAAATCGGCGTTGATTGCTGGTGCAGTGATGGCGCTTACGCCAGTGGCTGTGCTGATGTTTCGATTTAATAATCCCGATAGTTTCTTGACGTTGTTTTTGACGGCGAGCGCATATGCATTTTTGCGTACGTTTGATAGTAAAAAGCCGATACTATGGCTAAGTATAGCCGGATTCCTTACAGGATTTGCTTTTAATACAAAAATGCTTCAAGGTTTATTGGTCTTGCCTGTTATGGCGGTGCTGTATATGGCGTGTGCGAAGCCGACAACTATGACGCGTGTGTGGCATTTGAGTGTTGCTGGTATCGTGACGATGGTGTCGACATTTTGGTGGAGTGTTCTCGTGTGGTTGACGCCGGCGGCACACCGTCCATGGGTAGGTAGTACGAATAACAATAATATCTGGAGCCTAGTATTTGGCTACAACGGCTTTGGACGTTTGTTCGGTGGACGCGGAGGCATGCCTGGCGGCGCAGGCGGCGGATCGGGTGGTGTTGGTTTTGGCGGCGAGACAGGCGTGCTACGCATATTTAATGAAAGTTTTGGTTCGAATATCGCGTGGCTGGTTCCAACGGCGTTTATTGGCGGCGGATTGGTTATCTGGTTATTACGCCATGCACCGCGTGACAACAAAGAACGTGTCGGTGTACTCTTGTGGCTGGGGTGGCTGTTTGTCCATGGTGTAGTGTTTAGCATGACAAGCGGCACAATTCACCCGTACTATGTCGTGGCGATGGCGCCGGCGGTAGCGGCACTCGTTGGAATTGGCGTGCCGTATATCTGGAAAGCCTATACGCGCCGTACGTATGTTTGGTGGATCGTGCCGCTAACAATCGCGACAACAACAATCACGAGCGTCATTATGCTTGGCTATCGCAATGATTGGACAATACTTATGTGGATTGTCGGCGTAGCAGGAGTTGTCGCTACGGGTATAGCGGTCATGCCGCCTTCGCACACTTCAACGCGGCTGCGGCGAATGGCGCTCGCCTGCGCAGTAATTTCGGCATGCGCTACTCCAATTGCATATAGTATTTCAACGGTTTTGGTAGCGCATAGCGGTAGTATTCCAACGGCTGGGCCAAACGCAAGCGCGATGAATAATACAAACAATGAAACTGCTTTCGCTGAGGCGGCGCTCGTAAAATTTCTGCTTGCGAATCAGCAGGATGCAACGTGGATTGCGGCGGTTGATAGTGCAAATACATCAGCACCGATTCAGCTGTCAACCAAGCAGCCAGTCATGGCGCTTGGCGGATTTAACGGCAGCGATTCAGCGCTCACGCTTCAGTCGTTCAGGCAACTTGTTGCTGCCGGTAAAGTGCGTTATTTTGTTGTGAATAGCAGCGGTCGCGGCGGCGAACCAAGTGGTAATTCTGATATTGCGCAGTGGGCGATATCGTCGGGTGTGAAGATTGAATATGGCGGCGCGCAGTACGCAGTATATGATCTAAAAAGTGCATCGTTATAGTAAGTGAGTTTACTTGAAATGTAAAACAAAATGCTTCTATTGTGCAAAATGGCGCATAAGCCAAATATTATAAGAGATAGCATCATTTAAGCTTTATCCAAGTAACCTGCGCCATACTGTTACCCATAACGAAAGGAGACGCATATGAAACAAATCCAACCAATTGCCCTAACGAACGATGAGGCGCTTGTACTGCAGCAAATCACTGAAAACGGCGAAGACGACGTGATCGGCTTGTCGCGCGGGTTGCGTATGAGTCGCTCCCGTGTAGCGCAGCAGCTGGAGCGACTGCGTGCGAAAAAACTTGTAACGATCAAGTCAACCTGCGGTGATTTGTGGGTGCGAGCCAGCAAACGCGGCCGCCAACTCGTTCGGTATATGTGGCCGGAGATGGCGCCAGCCTACTAAATTTTTACCGAGGAAGGTATACTGTAAGATACATGAAGATTTTAGTCGTAGACGATGAGGTGCGAATCGCCGAGGCAATCAAACAAGGGCTTGAGCTTGACGGCTATGCGGTTGATGTTGAGCACGACGGCGAGGACGGTTACAATGCGGCGCGTGCCGATGAATACGATGTGATCGTGCTTGATGTGATGATGCCGGTAATGAATGGCTATGAAGTGGCGAAAAAGCTGCGTGCTGCCGGCGACACAACGCCGATTATTTTGCTTACTGCGAAAGATCAAAATCGCGACATTGTGCAAGGGCTTGATAGCGGCGCCGACGACTATCTCGCAAAGCCGTTTAGCTTTGATGTGCTGGGAGCGCGTATCCGCGCACTGCTGCGCCGCCCGCAGGAGGTACTTGATAATGTACTAGCCGCCAAGGATGTCAGGCTTGATACGGTGAACCGGACGGTAACGCGTGCTGGCAAGCCGGTGAAATTATCAAGCAAGGAATTTGCGATTTTGGAATATTTAATGCGCAATAAAAACCAAATCATGAGCAAGCAAAATATCATGACGCACGTGTGGGATTTCGACGCTGATATCTTGCCGAATAACGTTGAGGTGTTTATCAATTATTTACGCGGTAAAATAGATAAACCATTCAAACAATCCGAGCCGCTCATTCAAACAGTGCGCGGTTTCGGCTATATGATCAAGGACGGCGCATGAGATGAAGCATGTGCGCCGCCGCGATGTGCTGCGTCTAGCTAGCACGTATCTCGCTATTATTATGGTGATGAGCATCGTGTTTAGTTTTGTGCTGTATAATTTTTCGGCGCAGGAATTTCATCGCCGTCCAGAGCAGCGGCATACTGATTCAAAACTCTCGCCGATTGTGATTGACGACGAGTCGTTGAGCGTGAGCGATTATTTGTCGAAGCGCGAAGGTTTCGCGATGGCATCGCTACGGATCAATTTGGTGATAGTCAACTTGATAATGTTTGTCGTGGCGTCGCTATTGAGTTATTTGCTGGCGCAGCACACGTTGCAGCCGATTGAAGAAAATATGGCGGCGCAGTCGCGCTTTGTGAGCGATGCCAGCCACGAATTGCGCACGCCACTGACGGCGCTACTGGCGGCAAATGAAGTGGCGGCGCGCAATACGAAGCTTACGCTTGCGCAGGCGAAACGCGTCATTGCTGATAATGTTAGCGATGTGACGCGTTTGCAAACATTAGCAAATTCTATGCTTGGGTTGTTGAAAGATGACGATGCGACTATAGCAAAAGCACCAGTATCATTGCAGGCGGTCGTGAACCGAGCGATGAATTTGGTGGTGGCGCAAGCGGTCGAAAAAAACATCGCCGTCGAGGACGAGACGATAGAGCTGATGCTACTCGGTGACCGCCAGAAACTAGAACAGCTCGTGACGATTCTGCTTGATAACGCGATCAAATACAGCGGCAACGACACGACGATTTATATATCAAGTACGCGTAAAGGCCGCCAGGCGGTGATCGCAGTGCGCGATGAGGGAATTGGTATGGACAGTAAAACGGTTGAGCAGATTTTTACGCGGTTTTATCGTGCTGAGGAATCACGCACAACTAGCGGGTACGGATTGGGTTTGCCGATTGCGCAGCGGATTGTGCAGGCGCACGGCGGTAAGATTTCCGTACGAAGCGCTAAGGGCAAGGGAACGACGTTTACGATTTCCCTGCCGCTTGCCGCGAAGTCGTAGGTTTTTTAAGCTGGATTTAACGCGCC
Organism: Candidatus Saccharimonadota bacterium; assembly: GCA_013333675.2. Taxonomy (GTDB): domain Bacteria; phylum Patescibacteriota; class Saccharimonadia; order Saccharimonadales; family Saccharimonadaceae; genus Saccharimonas. The sequence goes on from JABCOJ020000007.1 coordinate 13,016, forward strand.
GCCGTTATAATTTCCTTCATTACTAACTAAGAGAAGGAGGATAAATGAATATAGAAGATGGATTTAACGCTTCGCCGAAAGCGCCGGCTGCAGCACGGCAATCAGCGGTGAATACGGGGCTGGTAGTTGCAGCGGTCTCAATGGCGCTTCTGACTGGCGTGATTGGGTATATGCTTGGTATGCAGTCAAGTGGCAGCCGCTCTCTAGCGAGTTCGCGGGGTATAGCGCCTGGCGGATCGTCGCAGCAAGGCGGTGTGCCAGGAGGCTCTGGCTCGACGCCACCGCAGACTGGTTCGTCAGCGCAACAACCGCCAAATAAGACGAGTCAGCCGACAAGCAACACGCCGGCTCAAAATCAAGGCGCAAACCAGACGGCGCCAAAAACGAATCCTCAACCATCCGCGAACAGCACATCAAATACATAATTTTCGCGTTATCGTCCGTAAACGCGGTACAATAAACGTATGCTTACCTACTACCAGTTTGCGGACGGCGCTTTAGAGCGCTGCGACGATGTTAAATGCGCCGCTTGGACGCGGTGCGAAAATCCGTCGGCGGACGATTTGTTCCATTTGCATCAGCTTGGGTTGGATGATGATTTAGTAAACGACGCGCTTGACCCGCATGAGATACCGCGGATTGAGCAGGGCGACGGCTGGGTATATTTCATCACGCGGTTGCCAGGTGTTGATGATAACTTTAATGATTTTACGACGCCGATTATGTTTGCGCTCGGTGAACATGTTGTGACGCTCAGCCGTGAGCGTATGGGGCGTGTATGGCAGCCGTTTGTTGACCGTACGCGGATTCAAGCACCGTCGCAAACACAATTATTCTTGGTGATGGTTGAAGCGATGCTGCGATCGTACCAGTCGCGCGTGGCGCTGATTAACCGCCAGACGCGCGCTGTTACGGGCGATGTGACGACTTTGCGTTCGCGCGATATCGCTACGTTGGTAGAGTTTGAGCGTAAACTGAACGACTATTTA
>JABCOJ020000008.1 GCA_013333675.2 Candidatus Saccharimonadota bacterium
GGGGCGGAAAGTGGTTTTTGCCTGTGGCAAGAATTAAGAGATGTAAACCAAAAAATCGCCCGCAAAGGCGACGATTTGGATTTTTACTCTGAAATGGTGCGGATGAGAGGACTTGAACCTCCACGCCATTGCTGGCACTAGCACCTGAAGCTAGCGCGTCTACCAATTCCGCCACATCCGCATGCATAATGGGTATAAAAGTGCACCAGTTTTAGTCGCTCCAGACTCTCACGATCTGATTATACCGGCACTTCGGCGCAAAGTAAATAGCCGCATGAATTCATATTTTATATATAACATGATACAATGTAGAGATTGTCAATAATAAATCAAACGTTTGCCGCTCGTATATCATGGCGCAAGCGAGAAAGGACTATATGACAGTTGAAAGGTTCCCGCTTGATCGAATTCGGTCGCAACAAGGTACGCTCGCTGGCGCTATGGCAAAGCAGACGGTAAAGCACGAAGACATTGATGGCAATCAAGTCGAAACACGCATAGACGACTTGCCGCATGATCCGCGTGCTATTGCCGCTGCCGTGCTAGACAGGCTCGTAGATATACCAAATGATATTTCTGCAGAAGATGGAGTCGCGTGTATAAAGGGAGAGTATGAGCACGTGCTTGATACGCGGCCAAAAGATTCTTGGCGAATATCATTTAGCGCCGGAGCCGTTGCGCACGATGCACTGGTGCAGGCTTTTTTGAAGACGCGAAACGACGAAGAGGCTCCAGCTTCGGAACGAACTACCGATGACGCCTAGCGACTCCCGCAACGTCGTCAACCGTTACAAAGGCGTGCCGATGGAGCAAATTATCAATGATCTGGACGCGCATGGTTCAGCGCTAGAGATTGCGATTGATAATGTCGAGCGGGACTTTAATATGGGCACGATCGTGCGCAGCGCGAATGCGTTTGGCGTGCGGCACGTGCATGTTATTGGGCGGCGGCAATGGAATAAGCGCGGCGCAATGATGACCGACAAATACTTGCACGTACACTACTATGCGGCGGCGGATGACTTTATACATGCGATTGCGGACAAAGAACTGGTTGCAATCGACAATGTCGACGGTTCGCAGCCTTTGAGCCGCACGAAACTACCGAGAAATGCCGTACTGCTATTCGGCGCGGAACGCTCGGGAATTCGCCAAGAGCTATTGCGGTATGCTGCCCGGACTATTGCAATCGAGCAATTCGGCAGTACGCGCAGCCTTAATGTCGGCGTAGCGGCTGGAATCGTGATGTATGCGTGGGTACAGCAACATAGGCTGCAACGATACTCTATGCTAGAGGGTATTTTCTAATACAAAAATTAAGCGTATCCATAATATAAAATGCTTGCAAAATATAGTCAAGTATGCTATAATAGCTCTTATGAAAGCTTCGTTAGCCAATTTGGTGGGCGGCCAGGAGCTGTACTACCCGCAATCTGTTCGTGTGCGCCATCATATTGAGTCGGCGTGGCGTCGAACAGCGAAACTATACGGCTACGAAGAATTTGGCGACGATATGCCGGTGTCGGTGCATTATGCGCGGCGCTTTAAGATTTCAAACGGCTCGCTCGGACGACCGGCGTATTCATGGTCGGGGCGGGTTTTTCATTACGATAATGTTGGCTGCGAGTCTCCGCGTGCCGATGTTGAGGCAATCGCTATTGCAAAGCGCAGTCTAGATGCGATTGGGCTGTCACGCACGAGCTATCGTATACGATTGAACGACGCACGAATCGTGCAGGCAATCTTAGAGGATTATTTAGAGCTAGATGCAATACAGACTGAACTTATGACGCGCCTGCTTGCAGAAAAGCGCATGCTTACGCCTGTAGAGTTCCGCGACCGCGCGATTGATATCGTTGGGCGTATGCAAGCGGGTACGATTTTGCAGCAGCTCGCCAAAGTATTGGCGGCGAAAAATGCCGAGGAACTGCCAGAGGCGGTGCGCGAGCATAACGCATACCAAGATTTAGCGGCATTGTATGCGCGGCTTGAGGTGCTCGGTATCACCGGCGTAGTGCTTGATTTAACATTGTCTTATGCTGATTGCACAGCCGGCGTACTGTTTGATATTGTCGCAAACGATGAAAAATTATTATATCGCGGTGGGCGAATGGTCGCGCCGTCGCTGGAAACGTTAGTTGCATCGTTGGGCGATATGGCGCATATCGTTGAGACTCTGGAAGAAAGCGGGCATGCAGGATTACCGAGCGCAACTGAAGTATACGTGGCGGCGGTTGGGCGCGTATTTGATACGGCGGAGCGAATTGCCGAAAAACTACGCAGTGAACGAATCCATACCGAAGTTGACTATACCGGTCGAACGTTAGCAGAGCAGCTGGTCACGGCGGTAGAAAAAGATATCACGTATGTCATGCTTATTGATGAGGCGAGCGTGGAACGGCAGACGTACACGCTGAAAAATTTGCGCGACGGCACAGACAAGACGGTTGGGTTTGAACGAATCGTAACAGCCGTGAGCGACCGCCGCGTGCGCGTCCGCGAAGATGATGATTTTGACTTGTCGGAGTTTTTGGACGACTTTGACGCCTGACAGACACCGGTATATCTGTTATAATGTGCTGTTATGAAGACGACAGTAACACACGAATCAGATACGCGCGTGAAAGTAATAGTCGCGGCGGATCATGCCGAACTGGCAGCAGCTGAGCAGGTGGCGCTAAAGCGCTTAGCAAAAACAGTCAAAGTTAATGGATTTCGTACGGGGCATGTGCCGCTTGAGATTGTGAAAAAACATGCCGATCCGAATGCGTTGGCGCAGGAGACGCTAGACGCAGCGCTAAACCGTGCGGTTGCCGAAGCTTTTTTGAACAACAATTTGCAGGTGCTAGCCCGCCCCGAAGTTGAAATTAAAAAATACGTACCGGGCGAGCTATTAGAGTTTACTGCCGAAGCAGATGTACTGCCTGAAGTGAAATTAGGTGATTACAAAAAGCTTAAGGCAAAAAAAGCGGCGGTTAACGTCGATAAAAAAGAAATTGACGAAGTGATTGAGCGAATTCAAAAAGGACTGTCGGAGAAGAAAGAAGTCAAGCGCGCTGCAAAAATAGGTGATGAGACGGTGATTGATTTCGTCGGTAAAAAAGATGGCGAGGCGTTTCAGGGTGGCACGGGCAAGGATTATCCGCTAGTGCTTGGTTCAAATTCTTTCATCCCGGGATTTGAAGATGCGCTTGTTGGTCTGAAGGCAGGTGATACAAAAGATGTTAAGCTGGCGTTTCCGAAGGACTATCATGCGAAAGACTTAGCTGGGCAGGACGTTGTGTTTGAAGTTACAGTGAAAAAAGTGAATAGCGTAAAGTTGCCTGCGCTCGACGATAAATTTGCCGCAAAGGCTGGTCCATTTACGTCAATGGATGATTTGCGCAAGGATATAAAAGCGGAGATTACAGCGCAAGCTGAGCGCAAGGCGACGGACGACCTGAAAGATGAGTTGGTAAAACAGCTGGTTGCAAAGAGCACAGTGAGCGTGCCATCGGTATTGCGCGACGATCAAATCCGTTCGCTGGAGCAGGATTTACGCCAAAATTTGATGTATCGAGGCCGCACTTTAGAGCAGTATTTTGAAGAGAAGGGTTATGCCGATCGCGATGCCTGGGTGAAAGCCGAAGCAAACGATGCCGCTGACGCGCGCATCAAGGCGGGTCTAGTGCTGGCGCAGTTAAGTAAAGAACTGAAAATTGAAGCGACGGCAGACGAGTTGGCGGCGCATATCAACGCCTATAAGCAGCAATACTCGAACAATCCCAAGATGGCAAAACACTTTGATAAACCCGAGGCGCAGCGCGAGGTTGCGAATCGGCTGATCACTGAAAAGACGATCGACAAGCTGGTTGAACTGAACTCGTAGCGGATTAAGGCACTAAATAGATGCTCTGGGCATGGCTGAGTGGGTTACTCATGTTTATTTTGACAAAAGTATATATTTGGTATATAATAAAAAGATATGTATGAACACTGCAAAGAGGTGATTGCGTACCCGTGCGCTTCGGATTCCGCAGAGACGCCGGATCTCTCTGATGATTCGGAGGACTTTGATGATGATTCGGATTGTATTGAGCCGGACGAGCAAACCCCTGCGAGTATTTCACGGCGATCGTTTTTGTGGGACTTTGCAGTTGGCGTTACAGCAGGGCTTGCAGTAGGCGCTGTTGGCGAGGGTGCGGTCGAGTATTTATACGACCGTTTTGAGCGGATTGGTCCAAATGATTCCGTAGAGATGACGCTGGGGGTCGTTGCGATTTACGGCTCGGCGATTGACCCTGATAGCTGCGATGGCAATGGCACTGACAGTCGGCGCCGGTGGGGACGCGAGCATATAGAGAGCGCAGCGCAAGATAATGTTGACCAAATTGAACAAACGCTTGGCGGGCAGTACCAGATAGACATTAAACATATCGAAAAAGTCGTTGAGCCGGAAGGTGCGCGCCCGCGCAAAGACGATAGCGATGAAGCGCCGATGTATACGACCGATCAGTTTAAGCGGTACGTAAAAGAAGCGCGCAAGCAAATCACAGAGAGCGATGACTATGATGGCAAGCCGGTTATTACGATGGTGGTTTTCGATAGCCATTATTCCGAGTTGAGCGAAAAAGCAATTGGCATCGCCTACCAAGATCCGAGTAATCCGAGAATTCATATATCAACATACGGTGATCCGTTCGGCTGTGCACCGGCGCATGAAATTGGCCATCTGCTTAGTTCAAGGAAGATTGGTGAAGGCCTGGAGCATGAGGGAATGCTTGACGCTCGCGTCGAAGACAAAAGCAGTGGGCGTCTCGTGCAATTGTATGCGATTGATACGATTCAGAACCTGCTCAAGCAGGGCTGCGCGCTCAAAGCAAATGAGTATGCGTCATACCATACGGTAATGGGCTCGGGGCATCTGGATTCAAGCTATTCGATAAACGAGAAAGATGAACTGCGTAAAGACTCGCATATTAAACGCCCGATTTATTCGCCGCCGGAAATATACTTTTTGCAGCCATGGCGCAAGACGGCGGATGCTGCCAAACGGCTCGGCGCGCATTTCCTTTCGTATGAAAAAGACAAAATGTTTGGTTTGACGGCAGAATTACCAAGCGATCACGCATTGCGCAAAGCAGTACCGTACGCCGACAGCTTGTTCATCGGGCCGAACGCGGATGGTTTTATTACAAGCGACAACACAACGCCGGAAGGATTGTTTGTAACAGATTCAATTGGTATTTACGCCGTCTCGAAAGACGGCCGCAGAACAGCCGAAATTAATACCGCGTGTTTCGGTACGAGCAACCTAGAGAATGGAGACGAGTATGTTGTTTACGCCGACGAGCAGCTAAATATACTTGTGCTCTCCGGCAGGAATGACAGCGGCGTATATGCAAAGATTCTTGCGCTTGATACCGATGAGGCGCAAATGCTGCTGAACAAGGATCGCGAAAAGACTGCCGAGCGTAATAAACTAATCGTTGATAACCACGATACGTAGTAGTTTGGCGGCCAGGGCGCAGTAGGAATGATTGGGCGAATTAGCACTCTCCCTTGACGAGTGCTAATATTCAGCGTACAATGAAACCTATGAATGATATGCGAAATTATTTAGTGCCAAATGTAATCGTGCGCACGCGCGATGGCGAACGCGGGTACGATATTTATTCCCGGTTGCTTGAGGATCGGATTATCTTTTTAGGCGAGGAGGTGACGGAAGGCTCGGCGAATACGATCGTGGCGCAGCTGCTGCACTTAGCAAACGAAGATCCCGACAAAGATATTCAGCTGTATATCAATAGCCCGGGCGGCAGCGTGTACGACGGGCTGGCAATCTACGATACGATGCAATATATCAAGCCAGATGTCCAGACGATAGGTATCGGGCTGCAGGCGAGCATGGGTGCGTTTTTGCTAAGCAGCGGCGCTAAAGGCAAACGGTTCGTGCTGCCGAATGCGCGCGTGATGATTCACCAGCCGTCTAGCGGTACGCAGGGCATGGTGACCGACCAGGAGATTAGTCTGCGCGAATCGGTGCGCATGAAAGAGTTGCTTGCGAAAGTGATCGCGAAAAATACCGGACAAAAACTCGACAAAGTCAAAGCCGATATGGAGCGCGACCACTGGATGAGTGCCGATGAAGCGGTGAAGTATGGGCTGGCAGACGAAATGATCCGGCGCGGGCGCTAGGCACTGTTGCAATTTTTGTATTGATGTGATATTGTAGGACTACACAGACATTTCTAGTTATAGGAGGAGAAAATGTCTGATGTTGTTTGGTCTGTCATCGCTGCGGTTCTCTTGATTAGCATTTTTGCGTGCGCAGTGTACAGCGCGTGGCAGTTGTTTGCCCCCATGAAGTTCAGAAGAGTTTTCGTTATCTACTTTGAGTCCCAGAGTCTTCGCGCTAGGGCAAGTAGGTGGTACTGGCGCACAGTACTATTCATGAGCACGACAAACTGCATAGGGCTTGCTGTCGTTATCACGAGTAAGGTGAGCGGTCACCCTGCACTGTATACGATTGGCATGAGTGTCATGGCGATTGGCGATATTTTGGCAATTGTCGGTCTTGTTATTGTTGCCCGCTACGAGCACCAAGCTCGTAATGCCAGACAACGGGAGCTTGAGGCAGCGGCTGTCCGCTAACTCGCTCCCATCCAGCCTCGTTCCCTGCGCAACCCGCGTGGGGAACGAGGCTCTTTCTTTTGGTTTTACGACGAAAGCTAGCACTGCCTGGGATCTCTGAAAAAATCATACGCACCCCATTGACATAGCCGCCTAAACCCTTTACAATGAAAGACAATGAAGATTGTGTAACGTGGGTTGATAGTGTACTGCGCCTGTGGCGTGGCGTTTTAGTATGCGGTAATCCATGGTTAGTAAAGCTTCGGCGCCAACTCGTGCGGGAATGATAGAGCCAACCCACCTCTTGTCATTAGCACGGATATTGTTCAAATTTAACCAAAACGGGAGTACGCATGCCAAAAGCAACCACGGCAAATCACACTCCGGCACAGCGCGTGTTTTTCACGAATGACGACACGGCGGTGGCGGTACCAAACCTCCTGACCCACCAAAAGGAATCGTGGAAAGATTTCGTCGAGACGGGTCTGAGCGAGATTTTCGCAGAAATTAATCCAATTGAGGACTATACTGGCCAGAAATTGGAGTTGCGGTTTAAGGACTATAAGTTTGAAGCGCCAAAAAACGATGAAAAATTTGCCAAAGAAAATAATTTGACGTTTGATGCGCCGCTGCTGGTGACCACCGAACTAACAAATAAAGTGACAGGTGAAGTCAAAGAGCAGGAAATTTACTTGGGCGACTATCCGTGGATGACGGATCGCGCAACGTTTATTATCAACGGTACGGAGCGTGTGGTAGTGAGCCAGCTGATTCGTTCGGCAGGCGTGTTTTATACGCCGGAAAAAGGTGCGGGTAAAAATTTGTACAGCGCGAAATTAATCCCGGGCCGTGGGGCGTGGCTGGAATTTGAAACAAGTGCGAGCGGTGCGATTTACGTAAAAATTGATCGTCGGCGCAAAATTGCCGTAACGACATTTTTGCGAGCACTTGGTTATAGTAAGGTGTCGGAAATTCGTGAACTGTTCGCCGACATTGATACCGGTGAAACGAAATATATTGAGGCGACACTAGAGAAAGATCCTGCGCATGGTGTGAACGAGGCGCTGATTGAGGTGTATCGCCGCTTACGCCCAGGCGACTTAGCGACGGTTGATAACGCGCGCCAGATGATTGAGCGCATGTTCTTTGATTTCAAGCGATTTGACTACAGTCGTGTTGGTCGCTATAAGATGAATAAACGATTGAATTTGGATGTACCAAATACCGCAGAGAATCGTGTATTGAGACTCGACGATCTGGTAGCGATTATTCGCGAGCTAATTCGCATGAACAACACGCAGGAGCCGGGTGATGACATTGATGCGCTTGATAACCGCCGCATTAAGCTTGTCGGCGAGTTAGTAGCGCGTCAGTTCCGCGTAGGTATGCTCCGCATGCAGCGCAATGCGATGGATCGCATGAGTATGAGCGATATTGAGACGGTGACGCCAAGTCAGCTGATTAACGCCCGCCCAGTGGTTGCGGCGGTGCGCGAATTCTTTGCGAGTAGCCAATTGAGCCAGCTGCTTGACGAAGTAAACCCGATTTCGGAGTTAAGCCACAAGCGCCGATTGAGCTCAATGGGGCCGGGCGGACTCAGCCGCGAGCGCGCTGGATTTGAGGTGCGCGATGCCCACCCGACACACTACGGGCGTATTTGCAGCGTGGAGACGCCGGAGGGCGCTAACATTGGACTAGTATTGAATTTGGCTACATACGCGCGGATTAACGAATACGGATTTATCGAAACGCCGTACCGCAAAGTTGAGAATGGCCGCGTGACAGATGAGATTGTTTATTTGGATGCATCGCAAGAGGTGAATGAGGTAATTGCTGACGCTGGCGCAAAGCTTGATGATAATGGCAACTTCGTGAACGAGCGCGTGTCGGCGCGCAAATTCTTGCAGCCGAGCCGCGTAGATGCGAGCGAGGTGACGCTGATGGACGCGTCGCACAAGCAGATTCTAGGATCAACAGCCAGCCTCGTGCCGTTCATCGAAAAGAACCGTGTCGACCGTGCGTTGACTGGCTCAAACATGCAGCGCCAAGCAGTGCCGCTGTTGCAGCCGCAAGCGCCAACGGTCGGAACGGGAATTGAAGCAAACGTTGCGCGCGATTCTAGTCAATTGATCGTCGCGGAAGCCGACGGCGAAGTAGTTCGCGCTGACGGTGATGCCGTTGAAGTGCAATACAAAGATGGAGTAAAACGCTATGATCTCATTCACTTCGCGAAGAGCAACGATGATCGTTGCGTTAACCAGAAAGTTCGCGTATCGCGCGGCGAAACTGTTGCAAAAGGCGACATTCTCATTGAAGGCATGTCGATCGCTGAAGGCGAGTTGGCGCTAGGCAAAGACTTATTGGTAGCATTCATGCCATGGGGCGGCTACAACATGGACGACGCGATCGTGATTAGCCGCCGATTAGTCGAGGACGACACGCTTACCAGCGTAAATATTAAAGACTATTCGGTGGAAGTACGAGAAACGAAGCTTGGCCCGGAAATCGTGACGCGCGATATTCCAAATGTGAGCGAAGACAGTTTGCGCCATTTGGATGAAGATGGTATCGTGCAAATTGGTTCGGAAGTAAAGGCAGGTGATGTACTTGTCGGGAAAATTACGCCGAAAGGTGAACAGGAGCTTAGTTCGGAAGAACGGCTGCTGCGCGCGATTTTTGGCGAAAAGGCAAAAGACGTGCGCGACACGTCGCAGCGCATGAATAATGCAGGCGGCGGCAAAGTCGTCGGCGTGAAGATTTTCAGCCGTGAAAACGGTCATGAACTAAAAGCTGGCGTACTGATGCAGATCCAGATTTTTGTGGCGCAATTGCGTAAAATCAGTGTTGGCGACAAAATGGCAGGGCGCCACGGTAACAAAGGTGTAGTGGCGCGCATTTTGCCGGTTGAGGATATGCCATATTTGGCAGACGGAACGCCGGTTGATGTTGTTCTAAACCCGCTTGGCGTGCCAAGCCGCATGAACCTGGGGCAGTTGTTTGAAACGCATCTGGGTATGGCGGCGCGGGCGCTTGGCTACAAAGTTGCAACTCCGCCGTTTAACGGAGTGCCAAATGACGTGATTGAGCGCGAGCTTGAGAAAGCAGGCTTAGCAAGAGACGGCAAGAGCCAGCTCTTTGATGGCCGTAGCGGTGAAGCGTTTGAGGAGCGCACAACCGTCGGCGTGATGCACATGATTAAATTGCACCACATGGTTAGCGACAAAATCCACGCGCGTAGTACTGGACCGTATACGATGGTGACGCAGCAGCCGCTTGGTGGTAAAGCGCAAAATGGCGGTCAGCGTTTTGGCGAAATGGAGGTGTGGGCACTTGAGGCGTACGGCGCTGCAACAACATTACAGGAGATGCTAACGATTAAGTCTGACGACGTGTATGGTCGCGCGAAAGCATATGAATCAATTATCAAAAATGATGTGATCACCGGTCCAAAATTGCCAGAGTCATTCAACGTGTTAGTGAAAGAACTACAGGGATTAGGTTTACGCGTTGATCTGGTCGACGAAAATGAGAATATCGACGCCGAGCATTTGATTGAATCAAGCGGATCTGCTGGTAAGGCTGCGCCAACTACGAATGACGGCGACGATGATGACGATGAGGCAGAAACCTATCTTGATGAATCTGATGGAATCGGTGATGTTGGCGACGATGACGGCATGAGCGTGCGCGCTATTGACGATGAAGGTCAAATTTCGGATATAAGCGAAGAGGAAGACGAAATGTACGATGAAATAACAACGCAAGCAGACAGGGAGGAGGCGTAAGATGGCGTATCCAGTTAACACGCATGGTATCGCTGATTTCGACGCAGTTCGCCTGGCGGTGGCGAGCCCGGAAGATATTCTGAAGTGGAGCTACGGCGAGGTAACGAAGCCGGAAACGATTAATTACCGTACACAAAAACCAGAACGCGACGGGCTGTTCTGCGAGCGGATTTTTGGTCCGGTTAAAGACATCAACCCGCATGATAGCAAACTCAAAGGCGTGCGTTCGCGTGAAGCGGCGGTTGATAAAAATGGCGAGTTGGTCACGAAGTCAATTGTACGCCGCGAACGCATGGGCCACATCAATCTGGCAGCACCAGTTGCGCATATTTGGTTTATGCGCGGTACGCCGAGTGCGATGAGCTTATTGACCGGCATCACGGTGCGCAATTTAGAGCGTATCGCTTACTTTGCAACCTATGTGATTTTAAAGGTCGACGAAGAAAAGCGTGATCAAATGCTGGCTGACTTGGAGGCAGAGACTGAAGCTGGTCGTGCTGCAATCAAAATTCGCTATGAGCGCGAAGCAGGTGCGGATGGCGCGGATATCAAGCAATTGGCGGAAGAACAAACACGCGAGCTGCAGGATTTGGAAGATCAGTTCAACGTGAAGAAGTCGCAGCTTGAGGGCTTGGTACGGCGCGCGTTGATTAACGAAACCGACTACCGCAATTTGCCGGAAGAATATGAGGAGTTGATTGAAGTCGGTATGGGCGGCACGGCGTTGAAAGCGTTGCTTGATGAAATCAACCTGAGTGAATTGATTGCTAAATTGCAAGAAGAAGCAGATGGCGCAAAAGGTCAGCGTGAAAAGAAATTGCTGAAGCGCTTGAAGGTGCTTGAAGGTATGCAATCCGCAGGCATTAAGCCGTCAAGTTTGTGCTTGACGGTGCTACCGGTTATTCCACCAGACTTGCGTCCGATGGTTTCGCTCGCGGGCGGGCGGTTTGCGACGAGCGATCTAAACGATCTGTACCGCCGCGTCATCAACCGCAACAATCGTTTGAAGAAATTGATTGACCTGAACGCGCCGGAAGTAATTCGTCGCAACGAGATGCGCATGCTGCAAGAAGCAGTTGATAGTCTCATTGATAACTCAGCGGCGCGCGGCGGACGCGCTGTAAACGCCGCAGGCAATCGCCGTCGCCTGAAGAGTTTGAGTGATATGTTAAAGGGCAAACAAGGGCGTTTTCGCCAGAATTTGCTTGGTAAGCGCGTAGACTATTCGGGTCGTTCAGTGATCGTGGTTGGTCCAAAACTGAAAATCAATCAGTGCGGTCTGCCGAAGCAAATGGCGATTGAGCTATTTAAGCCGTTTGTTATTAGCTGGCTGATTGAACGCGAGTATGCGCACAATATTCGCTCCGCGACGCGCTTGATTGATGCAGGCGATGCGGTCGTATGGGATGCGCTTGATGCTGTAATTGAGGGTAAATATGTTCTTCTAAATCGTGCGCCATCGCTGCACCGTTTGAGCATTCAGGCATTTCAGCCAAAATTGGTTGAGGGGAAAGCGATCCAGCTGCATCCGCTCGTAGCAAGTGGTTTTAATGCCGATTACGATGGCGACCAGATGGCGGTGCACTTGCCGCTTAGCAAAGAAGCGCAAGCTGAAGCGCGCGAGCTGATGAGCGCGGTTAACAACTTGTTGAAGCCGGCAGACGGCAGTCCGGTGTTAAACATCGGGCAGGACATCGTGCTTGGTAATTACTATTTGACGTACGAAAAGCCAAGCGTACAAACCGATACGGTCGCGGTGTTTGCCGACAGCCGCGATGCCGAGCTAGCATACGACATGGGCGAATTGCACCTGCAGAGTCCGATCCGCATTCGTGCCAAGGGCGAAATCCGCAATACGACGCTCGGCCGCGTATTCTTTAACGAGATTTTGCCGGACGATTTTCCGTATAACAATAACGTGCAAACGAAGAAAGAGTTGAAACGCGTGCTGGCGCAAATCTTCGACAAATACGGCGCTGAAGAGACCGCCAAAACGGCAGACCGCATGAAAGGCTTGGCGTTCCGATTTGCGACGGTAGCGGCAGTGTCAACTGGTAAAGACGACTATGTGCATTTTAGCGAGACGGAAAGCTTCATTGCCGACGGCGACAAGCGCGCAGCAGTGATTGCCGATCAGTACGATCAGGGGCTAATCACCGAGTCGGAGCGCTACAATCTAACGGTTGGCGCGTGGCGTGCCGTCGACAATAACGTGACGAAACTGCTGAAAGAAAAGCTCGGCAGTATGGACACGAGCATTTCCGTGATGGTCAACTCGGGCGCGCGCGGCGATATTTCAAACGTAAAGCTTGCCAGTGCGATGATTGGTATTCAGGTGGACGCTGCTAACCGCGAAATTGAGTTGCCGATCCGTTCGTACTACACGCATGGTTTATCAAGCTTGGAATCGTTTGTAGCGACGCGTGGTTCGCGCAAGGGTCTAATCGACACAGCGCTTAAGACAGCAGATTCCGGATACTTGACACGCCGTTTGGTTGACGTGTCTCAGGACGTGTTTACGGTAGAAGATGAAGAAGGCGACGACGAAGGCTATATGATCTATCGTTCGGAAACCGAAGAGACGATGATTGAATTTGGCAATCGCTTGTACGGTCGCTATACGCGCGACGCAGTGCCGGGACATATCGGTGAGAACGAGCTAATCACGCGTGAAATTGCAAATGCAATTGATGCCGACAAAACAATCACAGAGGTAAAGATTCAGTCGATTCTGTCAACGAATAACCTAGAGGGTGTACCGCGTCGCAGCTACGGCATTGATATGTCAACCAATCGTCTAGTTGATCCCGCTGAGCCGGTTGGCGTGATTGCTGCGCAGTCGGTCGGCGAGCCAGGCACGCAGTTGACGCTCCGTACCTTCCATAACTCCGGTGTAGCGGGAAGTGATATCACGCAAGGTTTGCCGCGTGTTGAAGAGCTGTTTGAGGCGCGTAATCCGAAAGGACAAGCATACATTACCGAGATTGCCGGTACGGTTGACGTCTGGGAGGATGGCCATAAGTATATTGTGCAAGTGACGCCGGAAACGGGCCGCGTTGAGCAATTGCCGCTCGAGGATCGTACGCCGCTATTGCAAGACGGTTCGGAAGTAAAAGTAGGCGATGTGCTTGCTGAAGCGACCGATAGTACAAAGCCGTTAATTGCGCCGTTTGATGGTATCGTCGAAACAGCGGAGGATACTATTGTGATTGCGTCAACAGCAACCTCACCGGTAAAATATGAGATTCCAGGCACAACGCAGCTAGTTGTTTCGGCGGGTGATCATGTTGAGCCGGGCGATCGGCTAACGATTGGTTCGCTTAATTTGCACGATTTGATGCGCCTGAAAGGAACAGAAGCGACACAACGTTACATCATCAACGAGGTGCTGCGTATTTACGCCGCTCAGGGTCAGGATGTTGCCGATAAACATCTGGAGATTATTGTGCGCCAGATGTTCAGCCGCGTTCAAATTGAGGATCCGGGCGATAGCGAGTTTGTAATGGGCGATATCGTCAGCAAAGCTCGTGTCGTGCGTGCAAACAAAGAATTGGTTGCCACGGGCAAAGAACCGGCGCAATATACGCAGCTGCTGCTTGGTATTACTAAGGTGAGTATCTGGAGCGATTCATGGCTATCGGCGGCATCGTTCCAGGACACGACGCGCGTGCTTATTAGTGCTGCTACTTCTGGTCGCGCTGATCGATTGCATGGCTTGAAAGAGAACGTTATCATCGGTCGCAAGATCCCTGTCGGTACGGGTGCGATTGCGCTTGACGAGGACGAAGACGATTCGCCGGCGGATGAATACGCGGAAGATGTTGAATCTGAAGCGAATGACATTACGCCAGACGTTGATTCGGAGTCGTAGTCCGTTAAACTACGCTAGGTTGAGGTGACGCTCAAAAAAACACCTTTCTCATTTACGGGAAAGGTGTTTTTAGTACGCGATTATTCACATCAGTTTGATTTGCAGAGGCGGCTGGAATCAGCGCTTCCCGCCGTATTTCACGGTCTCAATTGTGCCAGTTGAGCGGCGGCGGCATGGTTGGTCGGCATAGGCGCGCCGCTGATTCTCACCGGTAAAGTTTTCGCACTCTACATACACATCGCGGTTGCGGTCGCGGAAATAATACCACAAGCCGTCCGGCATCTGGTAGAACATGCCCAAATTATCGGGCGTCGTCATGCGCTGATTAGTAACCGCGCCGACTGGAATTTCAACCAGTTTGTACCCGCTGAGCGCGCCGTCTTTCGGCACTGGCTTGCCGATGAATCCATAATGTGCCGCGGTCGATGTAACAGCACTGTACGCTTTGGCGAGCGGCTGCTGAGCGTCGGCGTACGGCGTGTAGGCAGATACATCCAAGCAGCGCAGTTCCGTCCAGTCGCCTTTGGTGTCGTGCTCTGCCGGATCGACGCTCAGCTGGCACACAACATCATCGCGAGTGAAGTCAGCTAAATATGCTGTTTTTTCGTCGCCCTCGGAAAAAACTTTCTTGACAAACTTATCATAGTCCAAGCTCTTTTCGATTGACTCGCGCTGCTGCTTGCTCATTTCTTTCGGCACGTAGCCGGCAAGACTCTGCAAAATATCAACGTCCGGTATGACAGTGTAGAAATTCTTACCCTTCACCTTGATCGGAATTGTCAGCGGCGTTTTAGCTTTCTCTTGCCCCTTGAAATACACGGCCGTGCGTTCAATAGTTTGCTGCGCAGTGAGCGGGTCTAATTTGGTTTCGCCAGCCTTTTTCTGCTCGTTTGTAGTACGCTTAGTTGATGATTGCGCGAACAACAGTACGACTGCGATCACGCCGATCCCCGCCGCGAGTAGCAATCCGCTGATCAGTATCACTTTGAGCGCATGAAACGAGCGGACGCCCTTTTGGTGCGGTACGAGCTGCGCATATTTACCATCCGAAAGCGGCTTCGGCGCCGCGTTCGCCGACGGCGAAACATACCCCGGGTGCCCGGCATTTTCAATATCGCTATCATTCAAATTTCGTTGTGGATTCATGCTTATATTATACTATAACTCTTATGATTTAGCGCGAAAGCCGGCGCGGGCGGCGAGCGCTTTACCGCGCACATACAATCTGCCATAATAGGAAAAAATAGGAAACGCATGATAAGCATAGAATACGAAGCAAAAATTTTACATATCAATAACACCGGGCTGAATCGCTTGGCGCGAAGAAAACCGGCAGTTACCAATTTCGCCGCTACGTATTCGACACGATTCCAGCGCAGGCAAATAAATGGGTGCGCTTACGGACAGACGGCAGCCGCACGACGATCACATGCAAAGAAATCATGAACGATACGGTCGACGGGACGATTGAAAAAGAGATTGTTGTTGACGATTTTGATCAAGCGCTTGATGTATTGGTGGCACTTGGGCTGAAACCGCGTGGCTACCAAGAAAATCGGCGCGAAGAGTATATACTAGACGGCGTACAAATTACTGTGGATTCGTGGCCGCTTCTTGATGATTATGCGGAAATTGAGGGGAGCAATAGCGATCAAGTTATGGATATGATTATGAAACTCGGGTATTCGCCGAACGATGCGGTATATAAAAATACCGACGAGTTATATAAAGAAATCGGTGTCGACCTGAAAACGGTTGCGGAGTTAAGATTTGATGATGACGTACGCAAATAACGTCGACTCAGCCTCTTCCTAGCAGACGCTTTATATAATAAATTAGCCTATCGTCCTTATTGTTCAATAAAAAAGCCCAAGCGCACATTATACAAAACATGCAACTTGGGCAGAAACAAAGAGTCATAAGAAAGAGAAGAATCAATCAAACAACTCTTTGTTATAGTAATACAGCTAAACCGCCAAGCAAAATCCACATAGGAAATCTATAAAGGATAGCTTAAAGCAGTAAAAGCCATAATAAATAGAGAAAAGAAAGGAAGCATAAAATCCACCATACGGTTAAGCTAATAAGCCATATACCAGAACTCTAAACATAAATAGAGCTCAGAGTGGGGATGTGCCGCCCCCATGCTTCAGATAAACCAAAGCATGGGGGACGTGACTACCGTCTAGAGACTACCCCTTGCGGGACGTCGCCTCTGCGGCATCCCGGATGATATCTGGGATTGAGCTCTGTGGAAATGCGGTCATGATACCGCACTTTTCCACTGGATAGTATCGGAGCCTCCAACCGCCATAAGCGGTGATGTTAAAGGAATCGGCGTCGTTCTCATCGCGTGCGATGCGCGAGAGATCAAGAGCGATGACGCTCCGGTAGAGAGGCTCGTTGAACCCCTCCACGGACCAGACGATTCGGAAATCACAGGTGGGAGCAGACTCCCGCCTGTAGACACCGATATTATCCTCTAGGACCCAGGCAGGTCCGGGCCCTGAGACGATCCAGGTCCGCACAAGCGGACTATCCATGAGCGCCCGGAAGGCGTTCCTGTTGGCATCAATGTCTGCCGTTTCTGGCAGATTATCAATGTGCTTAAATGCCGCCACAATGGCTGCGTCGGTGGGCTCGTCCTCATAGGAATCGCGAAGGTAAAGCATAGCTTTACCCCCTTTCTTTTCTCGAAGTTCTACTCCTCGCACGGGATTGTGCGAAAAGCTGATATATATATATCATACTTGCTGCCCAAAGTCAATAGTTTGCGGTAAAATTCAGGTATGATAGGTCTAAAACGAGCTTAAAGCCATCACTCTAAAACTACCTATACATCACCTAGACAAAATACCACCGACTGTGCTAAAATAATAAGGAGTTTCTCTGATTCGCCGCTGAGATAATCTCGGCGCGTAAAATCAGACGCATGAGGCGGGTTGCTGCCGTGCTCATGTATCCGCAGAGCCTTTAGCAAGCTCCGCCAAGAGTATAAGTGTAATGAAAAGGAATGGGTGATTTATGCCAACCATCAATCAGCTGGTACGCAAGTCGCGTAAGACGGCGGCAAAAAAGTCGAAGTCTCCAGCGCTTGGACGCATTCATAATGCGCTGAAAGTTCGGTACTATAACCAAAATGCACCGCTCAAGCGCGGCGTGTGCGTGAAAGTGACGACCAAAACGCCGAAAAAACCTAACTCCGCGCTCCGTAAAGTTGCGCGCGTGCGCCTGACGAACGGATACGAAGTTTGGGCGTATATTGGCGGCGAAGGGCACAATTTACAGGAACATGCAGTCGTGCTCGTACGTGGCGGTCGCGTGCCGGACTTGCCGGGTGTGCGCTACCATATCGTACGCGGCGCGCTTGATTTGCAGGGCGTCTCCAAGCGTAAACAAGGCCGTTCAAAGTATGGTACGAAAAAGGAGGATAAGTAATCATGCCTCGTAAAGTCACGAAGAAATTGCAGCGCACTATCAATCCGGATCGCAAGTATCAGAGTGTGCTCGTACAGCGCTTGATCAACAAATCAATGCTTAATGGCAAAAAGCAAGTTGCCGAGCGCGCCGTTTACAGCGCGCTTGAGCAGGCGGCGAAAACGCTCAAGAGCGAAGAGCCGTTGGAGGTTTTTGAAGCCTGTATAAAAAATATCAGCCCGGCATTTGAGGTAAAATCTCGTCGTGTCGGCGGTGCGAACTATCAGATTCCATTTCCGATTCAGGGCCACCGCCAGCAACATTTCGCGTTTATGTGGCTAGTACAGGCGGCGCGCAGCAAAAGCGGCATGCCGTATAGTAAACGCCTTGCGACCGAAATCGTTGATGCTGTCAATGAAACTGGTATCGCGTTTAAGAAAAAAGAAGATACGCACAAAATGGCGGAAGCCAACCGCGCTTTCGCGCATTTCGCACGCGGTTAATTGGTTTGCAATCCCGCAAAACACCACTCGCGCTAGGGTGGTGTTTTGCGTAGAAGCGGGTTACGCTGGCACTAGTATTGGTTGACGCGCATTGCGGAGAGCGTTTTGTTTTGCCGCGCATATGCTACAATAAGCGCATGCGTAATAAGAAATCTTTTAAGGTATTAATTACCGCTACTATAGTATCGGGCGTCATGCTGGTAGCAATTATCATAGCTGGATATATGATTATCCGCCAGAACCAGCAGAACAACGTCGCGGAAACGGCTCGCAACAAGCTTAGAGGAGTTATGCTAAGCGCTCAGCAAACGACCAAGCGTAGCGTCGTTTCCAAGCTCGGCTTCACTGTGCATTACGATAACGCGTTATTCAGCGCTTCGGCGCATGAAGCTACCGCGAAATCAAACAGCGATACATACAACGCTAATACCTATAAAGACGACGAGCTAAAAGTATCCCGCGGCTATAACCTTGTAGAGGTTGGATTTAAGAAAAGCGATCCAGGATTGTCCGGTAAGTCGAAGCTCGCAAATAGCGTTATTAGGCCGTATTTGTCAGTTCACACATCTCGTAAAAGAGATTATTTTGATCGCAGCACGATGCCCGAGCAATACAAAGATACAAGCAAATATTCAGATCTTGATTTAATGGCTTCGGTGAAAGTGAAGCAATTTCAAGAAAACGACCCAAACGACGAATGTAAAGTGAGCGACATAACAATCTCGGGCAAAAAGTTTAAGTTGGTTGACAGTACTCGTAAATCGAGATTTAGTCAAACAGAGCAAATCATTGGACATCGTTACTCCTATATGACCGTGCAAAATGGCCGGCCGTACTGGCTGGAAATGACAGTGTACTCAGCGGTGCCAGAGAATGACAAGGCAGAGATTGAATCTCTTATCGCAAGCGTTTCGTTCCAGAAGCCAGACGAGAATTTATTGACGCGCGCAGACGACGCCGATAGTACGCCCGCAATTAAGCTTGCCGCTCAATCATCGTCAAGTTCATCCAGCAAAGGCGTAGACGATAAAGACATAACGAATATCCCATACGAAATCGACGATAGTTCTCTTATAAACGTTGTCGCAAGAAATCAGATAGCGACGGTTCGAGTTGGAGCATACCGCTGCGCAGATGTACGATATACCGCAGAAAATGGAGCGCAGCTAAACTTAACTGGCTTGTGTGTGCGCGGGATAGGCAGCGGCTCTATTGTGTCGAGCGACGGATACATTGCAACTAATGGCCACGTTACCGACATAAGGACTGCTGGCCTATTTGACAACGGCATCCAAGACAGTATGGTAGACGGGTATCTGAGTTTTCTCGTCCGAGCAGGCTATCTGACCCAGTCCGAGGCAAATCAGCTATTGGCGCGCGCAGAATCTGGTGATGGTGAAGCAGCGTCAACGCTACTGAGTTTTATTAACCGCGTGCCAAACAGTAATATTACCATCAGCAATGATCAATCGTCGTACATCATCCAGACTTCAAACGATCCGATTCGCTGGGACGCTAATGGCTGGGTGGCGACAAAGACTAACCTGATGGCAAAAAAGATTGATTCCGAAGTCGAAACGAACGACAGAGCCTTTAACCGGAATAGCAAGAAGACCGATGTAGCAATTTTGAAAGCAGACGGAGAATTTCCGGCAGTGGAATTGGGCGACATAAACAACCTGCATGAAGGATCTCAAATAACGGCGCTCGGATTCCCGTGGATTGTTGATAAGGGGCTAGATACGACCAACGCGACCACTGTGCCGACAGCGACGCAAGGCCAGGTAGACGGCATAGAATCTGATGCGGGCGGACATACGCTATTTTCCATGTCGGCGAAAATTGCATCGGGCAACAGCGGCGGACCGGCATTTGACGATAGCGGCAGGCAAGTAGGAATTAATACGTATGGGTCGGGCGGAGACAACTGCGAAGACTCAGGTTCTAAAAATAACTGTTTTGGGTCAGGGCTTGCACGCGACATAAAAGACCTTAAAGCTATGGCTCGCAAAAATAACATACGATTATCAAGCGACGGAGAATTGACTAAGCTATGGAAAGATGGTCTTGAAGAGTTCTCGCATGGGCAGTATTCTCGGGCAGCAACGTATTTCGAAAAGCTTAATAGCAAATATCCGAATAACTATTTGGTTTCGCGCATGCTGCAAATATCCCAAAATACGGCAGACAATTATGTTGAGGAGCGTTCGCCAGAACCTGCGCCAAGCGAAGAATACAAGGGCGATCCTAATGACGTTGAAGCCTACCGCGCCTACATTAAAAAAGAAGCGGCAAACGCGCTCGGCAAAAAGCCCAACAAGCCCGTTATCATCGCGGTAATCGTTATCGGGTCTATCACGGGAATAGCGTTTACTGCAGGGATTTGCTTGATTATCTACTTTGCGGTGCGCCGAAAACCAGCCTTAGCTCCGAGCCAATCGCCGCCGCAACCGCCATTTCCACCGCAAAATTGGCCGCCGCGGTATTAATCGTCTTATGTTGGCGCACGCCAGGCACTATATTTACAAGAATAAATCTGATATAATAACCAGTAATAGTAGTTTTTTGGTGGCAAAAAATAGCCAAAAACTCGGATAATATTATTTAAGTTAAAGGAAACCTCATGGCAACGAATGTTCCACTAAAAAACTTTAGAAATGTTGGTATTATTGCGCATATCGACGCAGGCAAAACCACAACGACCGAAGGTATTTTGTATCGCACCGGCATTAACCATAAAATCGGTGAGGTGAAAGGTGATGGCGACGGCGCGACGACCGACTGGATGGCGCAGGAAAAAGAGCGCGGCATTACGATTACGTCGGCGGCCGTGACGTGCTTTTGGAAAGGCCATAAAATCAACATCATCGACACGCCGGGGCACATTGACTTTACCGCCGAAGTGGAGCGTTCGCTTCGCGTGCTTGATGGTGCGGTGACAGTATTTGACGGTAAAATGGGTGTTGAAGCTCAGTCTGAGACGGTTTGGCGCCAGGCGAATAAATACGGCGTGCCGCGCCTCTGTTTCATCAACAAGATCAACCAAACGGGCGGCGATTTTTACAAATCGCTGGAGAGTATCCACACGCGCCTCAGCAAGCAGGCATTTCCGATTCATTTGCCGATTGGGTTTGAGAAGGACGTTTGCGGCGTGGTTGATTTGGTCGAGATGAAAGCTTACACTTACAAGGATTACACCGACCACGAGCTGATTGAAGGTGAAATTCCAGCGGACATGCTGGAAAAAGCGCAGAACGCGCGCAGCTTGCTCGTTGAAAATGCCGTTGAGGCCGACGACGACTTGATGATGAAGTTCCTTGACGAAGGCGAGGAGTCAATTACGAAAGACGAGCTAAAGATGGCGCTTCGCAAGCGCGTGCTGGCGGGCGACTTCTTCCTGGTGACAGGTGGCGATGGCCGCGGCGTGATCGTCGAAAAACTACTTGACATCATGACAGATTACTTGCCAAGCCCGCTGGATGTCGATGAGATTTGGGGTAAAAACCCGAAGACAGGCGACGAGGTTGGCCGCAAGCCGGATAACAAAGAGCCGATGGCGGCGCTGGCGTTTAAGATTGCCGCTGATCCGTTTGTTGGCAAGCTAATCTTTGTCCGCGTATATTCGGGCGTTCTGAAAGCCGGCAGCTACGTGCTCAACACGACAACAGGCGAGAAAGAGCGTATCGGGCGTATCGTGCGCATGCATGCCGATAAGCGCGAGGATATCGATTCAGTCGGCGCAGGCGACATCGCTGCGGTCGTTGGTTTGAAAAATACGTACACCGGTAACACATTAGCAGATGCGGCGCACCCGATCGCACTTGAGTCAATTGAGTTTCCTGACCCGCCGGTATCAATCGCTGTTGAACCGAAAACGAAAGCTGATCAAGAAAAAATGGGTATTGCCCTACAGCGCCTTGCAGAAGAAGATCCAACATTCCGCATTCATACCGACGAAGACACTGGTCAGACAATTATGTCCGGTATGGGCGAGCTCCATCTCGAAATCCTCATTGACCGTATGAAGCGCGAGTTTAATGTTGAAGCAAATGTCGGCGAGCCGCAAGTTGCCTACCGCGAAACCATTAAGGGTACAGCGGAGGTGCAGGGTAAGCATGCCAAGCAGTCCGGTGGCCGCGGCCAGTACGGTGACGTATGGGTACGCTTTGAGCCGAACGAAACCGGAAAGGGCTTTGAGTTTATCGACGAGATTAAAGGCGGCGTGGTGCCGCAGGAATACCGCCCGGCGGTGCAAAAAGGTATCGTTGAAACATTAAACGGCGGTGTTATTGCGGGTTATCCGGTGGTTGATGTCAAAGCCACGCTCTACGACGGTAGCTACCATGATGTTGACTCCAGCGAGCTGGCGTTTAGCTTGGCGGGTAGTTTGGCGGCGCGCGCTGGTATCAAGCAGGCCAATCCGGTATTGCTTGAGCCGGTTATGCACGTTGAGGTAACGACGCCGGAAGAGTTTATGGGCGACATTATCGGCGACTTAAACTCGCGGCGCGGCCGTATTGAGGCAATGGAAGATTTGATGGGCGGCGCGAAACTCATCAAGGCGATTGTGCCGCTCGCTAATATGTTTGGCTACACCAGCGACATTCGCAGCATGAGCCAAGGTCGTGCTGCTAGCACGATGGAGCTGGCGCACTACGAAGAAGTTCCGCCAAACGTAGCGCAGGAAATTATCGAGAAACGCTCAAAGTAACCGCTCATTTTCTGCAGTAATCTGTAAAACCGAGGGATTTATCATATGTCCTCGGTCTTTTAGCTGCATCCATTCTAAACGCGTGCTACGCCTCCATACACATATCGCGATACGGTTTCGTTGCAAGCGGAAACGTATCTACACCGAGCAATCGTTCCAGCTTATCGACAGTTTGAAGCGCTGCTGCTTTATCGGCAAGCATTACTTCTGTTTCAATGAATGTCCCGACATCCGTGATTTCATCAATCGCAATGACAGCATTGGGATATGCCGCCGAGGCAAATGTACGCCGGAATTTAGCGACTGTCGTTAGCTCTATCATGCCAAGATTTACGAGCAATTGTTTGGCAGTTGCCGTATCGTTTGGCGCGATTGATAGATTTGTCTCCGGTTTCATGATTACGCCATCGTTTGTACTTGTTGCCTGCGATGTTGCCGGCTTGTACGTTACCTCAGCAAACCCGTCGCGCTCGCGTACGCGCAAACATTCAACAGTCTGCATGAAATCAACATCGGGGCGGGAATAATAAGTATCATTTTCGTGTAATTGGCTAGTTTGCGCGAAGCCGTGCGTTTTTAGCGTTGCGATAAACGTATTGATGCTACCGGTAAATATGCGTTTGCGTTCGACTTCAATGAGGGGTTTAGTCATTGCGGGGCCTTTCTTAAAGAGGTGTAGTGTCAAGAGTTCTATTTATTATCCCTCTTTTCTAAGCATTATTCAAGTAGTTTATTCAGAATGATTCGACTAGTGTACCTGCTTACTAATTATGCCCAGCTCTCAACATTTAGATACTATTAACATTGGCTAGAGATCTAATACTTGCGCTAATCCGCCGATCCGCTTATACTAAATTTATATGCGGTGGGCAGCAAAGCAGAAAAAAGTAGTTGCACGGATAAAATGGCTAACGCTTGGCGCGCTTGTGGTCGCGGCGATCGGCTATATGTACTGGGATACCGAGATCAACCCGGGCAGCGCGCAGCATACTGGCTCGTCGGGCAGCGGGCTTGAAAAAACGCTGATCATGGGCACCGACCCAGGTTTCAAGCCGTTTGAGTACAAAAACGGGCAAAATGTCGTTGGATTTGATGTCGATTTGGTGCGTGAAATCGCTAAAGATACAAACCGCTCGCTGCAAATTGAGGAAATATCGTTTGACGGCTTGCTGCCGGCGCTCCAGGCAGGGCGGATTGATTTAATTGCCGCCGGCATGACCGTCACGCCGGAGCGCGCCAAAAACGCCGCCTTTTCCACCACCTACTATTCGGCGGCGCAAAGAGTTGTCGTACCGAAAACCGGCTCAACGGTCGAGTCGGTCGATGATCTAAAAGGCAAGCGTATCGGCGTGCAGCTCGGTACGACGGGCGACACGCTGGCGCATAAAATCACCGGCGCGTCGGTCGTGCAGTTGCCCGCGACGTCTAACGTTATGCAAGAGCTGAATGCGCGGCGTATCGACGCGGCAATCATGGACAACGGTCCAGCGACGCAATATTTAGCGACGAACCCGAGTCTCACCATGCTGGCGCGCGACTTAACGAAAGAAGATTATGCTATCGCCATCAAGAAAGGCAATACTGAGCTGCTCAAGCAAGTGAACGATAGCATCAAAGCCATGAAGAAAGACGGACGCTACGACGCGCTCGTCAAAAAGCATTTCGGAGCGGCCGCGCCATGAATACGTTTGAGATTCTCTTTGGCGGCGAGCGCTATTTATATCTGACGCGCGGACTAGAGGTCACGCTGCTGCTCACGGTGTTTTCGACGGTCATCGGTATCGCTATCGGGCTGGTGATCGCGCTCATGCAGCAATCGCAGTGGCAGCCGTTCAAACGCTATAAACCATCGCGCTTGCAGCGCTGGCGCCCAGTGGCGTGGCTGGCAAATATCTACACCGTCATTATCCGCGGCACGCCGTCGCTCGTACAGCTGCTGATCATGTACTACGTCGTGTTCGGCTCGTACCGCAGCGTGTCGAAGCTATGGATCGCGAGCCTAGCCTTTGGTATCAACAGCGGCGCGTATATCGCAGAGATTATCCGCGGCGGTATTGAGGGCGTAGACAGCGGGCAAGTTGAAGCGGCGCGGTCGCTGGGGCTCAGCCGCTGGCAAACGATGCGCTACGTCGTCCTGCCGCAAGCGCTGAAAACTTCATTGCCGGCGCTCATTAGCGAATTTATCACCTTGCTAAAAGAAACCTCAATCGTCGGCTGGATCGGTATGAACGACCTCATGCGCGGTGCTGATAATATTCGCTTCCAAACTGCCACGGCATTTGAGTCGCTCTTTGCTGCTGCACTACTATACTTGGGGCTCACGACTATATTCACGCGCCTGATGCGACGCGTCGAAAGGAGACTAAAAGAAAGTGATTAGTATCGAAAACTTGCACAAAAAATACGGTAAAAACCACGTGCTGAAAGGGATTGATTTGCAAATCGATCAAGGCGAAGTTGTTGTAATTCTTGGTTCAAGCGGCGGTGGCAAAAGCACTTTGCTGCGCTGTATTAACATGACCGAAACACCGACTAGCGGGCGCGTGTGGGTGAACGGCATCGATATGACCGACCCGCATACAAATCTCAACCAAGTACGCGCCGACATCGGTATGGTGTTTCAGCAGTTCAACTTGTTCCCGAATATGAATGTCATTGATAACATCATGCTAGCGCTTACGAAAGTGCGTAAGCTGTCGCGTCGCAAAGCGCGCCAAACCGCGCTTGAAGCGCTCGAAAAAGTCGGTTTGCGCGAAAAGGCCAACGAATTTCCCAGCCATTTATCGGGCGGGCAAAAGCAGCGCGTCGCGATCGCCCGTGCTATGGCGATGCAGCCAAAAGTCTTGCTTTTCGACGAGCCGACCAGCGCCCTCGATCCAGAAATGGTCGATGAAGTATTAGCGGTCATCCGCAAGCTCGCCAGCACCGGCATCACCATGGTGATCGTCACGCACGAAATGTCGTTTGCGCGCGATGTCGCTTCGCGCATTATCTTTCTGGACGGCGGCAAGATCATCGAAGACGGCACGCCCGAAAAAGTCATCAAGCACTCGCGCCACGCCAAAGTCCGCTCGTTTTTCGAGGCGCTGGCGAATTAGCGTAAAAATAGTAAAGAAAATCCTTAGGGTTCACCCAACTAACCCGTAAAGCCATAGTAAACCGCAGGAATGCTATTGGGCTGGCGAACAGTTCTGGCTGGTTAGCTCTTGCCATCCATTCTTGGCAAAGAGAGTCTAGCTGTCTCGTCAGGATTCTTCCGCCGAACAGCTTCCCGAGCATACCGCTTCGTCACGCTCCAGATATTCTCTCCTTGGTTGGTACCGGCAAAGCACCCTTTGCTATGATTCCAACTCTCATGAGCGTAGCCAAGTAGTTCTAGCTCGTCATTACGCCCACCAGTTGCAATAGTTTTCATGAAGGCCCTTATGGCAGCGAGGACAAGATACTTCATCGCCGAAGACTAGTTTGTTAAGGATCTGCCAATATTTCTTGTTACTGGCAAACTTTGGTATGGTAGACATTAGGAGCATCTCCTTTCACTTAGTTGCTATTCACTCCTAAGTTTACGGGATGTTCTGGTTTAGGTTAATGGACCTTGCCTCCTGTGCTATTGACAATCATCATGCTAATTGCTATAATAAAAAGATAGACATTACTTCTTACACAGGGACTTGGCGTAGCGATAGGTAGCAAATTATGGCAGAACAAATAGCCTCAGCGTGCGGGCAGGTTGCTGGTAGCACCGAACTGGCTGGCAGGACGGCGCGGCACGTAATTCCGGCGTGCGAGCTAACGAGTAAGCAGCTCGGCGCGCTGCTTGAGAAA
>JABCOJ020000009.1 GCA_013333675.2 Candidatus Saccharimonadota bacterium
AAGCTACTTAAAATCTAACGAAAGGTGAGACATGAGTCTGAGTCGAATCGGAAAACTGCCGGTGGTTATTCCGGCCGGTGTGACAATCACGGTTGACTCTGGTGATGTAACAGTCGAAGGCCCAAAGGGCAAGCTCGTCCAGTTCATTACTCCAGCTGTCAATGTGAAAGTCGAAGACGGACAAGTCACGGTTCATCCCAAAGATGAATCGAGGCAGGCGCGCGCCCAACACGGGTTGATGCGGGCGTTAATCAACAACATGGTCGTGGGCGTAACTGAGGGTTACGAGCGGCGCTTAGAGGTAAAAGGCGTCGGTTTTCGCGTATCGTCTAGCAACAACGAGCTGACGATGAGCCTTGGCTTCAGCCACGAAGTCAAATACAAAGCGCCCGAAGGCGTGAACGTATCCAACGAAAAGATGGTAATCGTCGTCAGCGGTATTGATAAGCAGAAAGTCGGGCAAACGGCGGCAGAGATCCGCGCGCTCAAGAAGCCGGAGCCGTACAAGGGTAAGGGCATCATGTATCTCGGCGAGCAAATTTTGCGCAAAGCAGGAAAGGCTGGTAAGAAATAATGAGTAATCTTGCAAAGAAACTGTTGAACCGAAGCTTGCGCAAGGCGCGTGTGCGCGCAAAAGTAACTGGCACGGCGGAGCGCCCGCGTTTGAGCGTGACGATTAGCAATATGCATGTATCAGCGCAGCTGATTGACGATGCAGCTGGCGCGACGCTTGCTGCTGCCACGACAGTCGGCACGAAAATATCGGGCACGATGACTGAAAAATGTGCAGCCATCGGAGCGGATATTGCGAAAAAAGCCAAGAAAGTTAAGATTAACGCAGTCGTCTTTGACCGCAACGGGCGCCAGTACGCTGGTCGTCTACAGGCGCTTGCTGAGGCTGCACGCAAGGAAGGATTGGAGTTCTAAATGGCAGAACAAGCTACAGAACAAACCACGCCTCGCGCTGACCGCGGACGCGCTTCGCGCGGCGGCCGGCAGAGTCGAGGTGGTCGCCGCGATGACCGGCGCAACAGGCGCGATGACGCGCCAAAAGAATTTGAAGAAGTGGTAATCAATATTGACCGCGTAGCGCGCGTCGTGAAAGGCGGTCGTCGTTTCCGATTCAAGGCGCTCGTCGTCGTAGGTAATCACAAAAATAAAGTCGGCGTCGGCGTGGCTAAGGGTGCAGACGTGCAGGCGGCGATTGCGAAAGCGACGGATGTCGCCAAGAAGCACTTGATTACGATTCCAGTCGCGAACGAGACGATTCCGCACGACATGGAAGTCAAGTTGAGCGGCGCCCGCGTGCTAATTAAACCGGCAGCGCCTGGTACGGGTATTATTGCCGGTGGCGTGGTGCGCGCTATTATCGGCGTTACAGGTATTCGCAACTTGCTTTCAAAGTCGCTTGGCAGCACAAATAAAGTGAATATCGCTTACGCGACGATTGAAGCGCTCAGCAGCCTGGTGCCGCGCGAGCAGTGGCTCGGCGTCAAAGCGAAAGCGAAAGCCGGAGAGGAGGAATAGTATGACAAAATACAACGAACTCCAAGTTAGCAGCCACAAGAGCCGCAAGCGTGTCGGACGCGGTATTTCAGCGGGCGGCGGTAAAACTGCTGGCCGCGGTACGAAAGGTCAAAATGCTCGCACCGGCAAGAAACTCCGCGCGATGTTCCAGGGCGGACAGAATGGCATCGTGAGCGCCGTGCCAAAAGCGCGCGGGTTCAAGAGTTTGCGCGCACCGGCGCAGGTCGTATACTCAGACCGCCTGAATGGGCTGAAGGGCGAAGTCGATAACTTCGCATTGTATGAAGCGGACTTAATTATGACGCCGTTCTACACTGTGAAAGTAATTTCGCGCGGCGAGTTAACCGCAAAAATTACGCTGAAGACGCAAGGTGCATCAAAGAGCGTAATCGCAGCGCTTGAAAAAGCCGGCGGCTCATTCGAAAAAGTCGCCGCACCGTTGCAAAAATCAGCCAAGGAAGCTGAGGCGGAAGACGAAGCAAAATAGCGCGAGTCTGTTTGTCGACATTACAGAAGCGTTCCTGGTTTCTCGGGGGCGCTTTTTTGTTAATTATAATTATATTTCCAGCGCCGTGCCAATGGCTGCGATATGGATATGGATGTCGCCTGCCGAAATCAATATGTCGACAATGCCGCTCGCGCTGCGTACGCTATCTAGCAATCCCGCGCGCTATCGTGTATACTATGGGGAGTTATTTATTGTAGAGACAGAGGGTTGTAGTATGAATTGGAGAATTATTGTCCGCTCGCTCAAAAACCGAGATATGCAAAAGCGCCTGGGGATTGTGTTTGGCTTGATTGTCGCGTTCCGGTTTTTGGCGCATGTGCCGGTGCCGCTTGCGAATCCAACGGAACTAAAAAGTATTATTGAAGGCGTAGTGAGCAGCAGCGACTTTGGCGGCTTTTTGAACCTAATGAGCGGCGGTGCGCTGAGCCAAATTTCAATTGTACTCGTCGGCATGAGCCCGTTTATCACCGCAAGTATTATTACGCAGTTGCTAACGAAAGCGATTCCGAAGCTTGAGGAGCTACATAAAGATGGCAAGTCTGGACGGCGCAAGATCCAGCAATGGACGCGTATCGTGACAGTGCCGCTGGCTATTGTGCAATCAATTGCGTTCGTATACATTCTGCAGCAATCAGTACTCGCTGGATCAACTACCGGCAGTGCGCAGTCTACACCGTGGCAATGGGCGATCGCTGTTACGTCAATGACCGCCGGCTCAGTGCTTTTGATGTGGATCGGGGAATTAATGACAGAGCAAGGTATTGGTAACGGCATATCACTTGTGATCTTTGCTGGTATTATTAGTCAGTTGCCGACAACGTTTGGCACACTTATCAGCTCGTTATTCTCGACGGCAAAAGGGCAGCTTAGCGTGTTTGGTTGGTTTAATGTGCCGGTAGACCCGACGACATTTTGGCTCGTTCTAGCGATTGGCATTATCGGGTTACTCCTGTTGTATATGCTCGTGAAGATTAACGAAGCGCAGCGCGTCATCACTATCAATTATGCTAAGCGCGTAGCGGGTAATACGAGTTATGGCGGGGTCAAGAGCATTTTACCTGTCAAGCTTATCGCTGCAGGCGTGATTCCGGTTATTTTCGCCGTTGCATTCCTCAGCCTGCCGGCATTTGTCGGGCAAGTCATGAAAGTGATGCCGGGTGCTAATGCGGCTGTCGCGAATAACCTGGTTAAGTGGTTTCAATCGCCGACCGCTAAAAACTTTGCTAATGGCGACTGGACGGTGATGATTTATCCGGTGTTATACTTTTTGCTCGTCATTGCGTTCACTTATTTCTACACCGGTATCGTGTTTAATGCAAATGAGATCGCTGAAAACTTGCAGAAGCAAGGCGGCTTTATCGCGGGTGTGCGTCCTGGCGCGACAACTGAGAAATATTTGAGTACGACCGTCAACCGCTTAGTGCTGTTTGGCTCAATTGCGCTGGGTATTATCGCGATTATGCCGTTTATTATGGACTACATTTTCGCACAGCTTGGGCTGAATATTTCGAATTTATCGATCGGCGGCACAGGGCTGCTTATCGTCGTGACGGTTGGGCTTGAAACATTGCGCCAGGTCAACTCGCGAGCATTGATGGTGACGTATGACGACTTTGATATCGACGAACTTGGCGGCAGCAATACAAAAAAGCACCGCTTGCCGAAATTGAAATTCAGCAAGCTTCGCCGCGCCAAAGCGTAGTCTCTTACTGTACCGGGCGGGTATATACACGCGAATTGACGCAGTACAGACGCTTTTTCTCGCGACCTATTTACTTTTATTATAACCTACGCTATAATAATGAGCTGTATATCTATGGCGAGTTCCAAGGAAGTTATTAAGTTGCGCGGCAAGGTAGTGGAAGCACTGCCTAATACGCAATTTAAGGTAGAGTTGGAGAACGGCCTAAGTATTATCGCTCACATTAGCGGCAAAATGCGCAAGCACTATATCCGCTTAGTCCCAGGCGATACCGTGGAAGTCGAGTTAACCCCGTATGATCTCACCAAGGGTAGAATCGTATTCCGCGCACGTGATTAATAACCGAAATCCGACCTGATATCATCGGATTTCATTAACGCAGGGTTTTTCCTGGAGGTTCGTACACATTATGCATGTATCTGCGAGCGTAAAGATAAGGGGTGGCGGCGACCAGCTCGTGCGTCGAAAAGGTCGTCTTCGTGTTATCAACAAGCGAAAGCCTAGGCATAAGCAAAGGCAAGGCTAGGTGAGTTTGTCTAGCGCGCAGTTTAGTCTCGGCACGTCGATAGAATTTGTCGGTCTTGATGTGGCGCGTTTGACGGCTTTTAGCCAGCATAATTATAACAACATTAATGAAAGGCAGGGTTAAGCATGGCTCGAATTGCTGGGGTTGTTATCCCCGACGATAAGCAAGTGCAGGTGTCGCTGACGTATATTTACGGAATCGGACCGAAGTTTGCACGAGACATCCTTGCGGCGGCTAAAATTGAGCCGACCACTCGGGTGAAAGATCTCACCGAGGCTGAAGAGCAAAAACTTCGCGACATCATCGATAATGATTATGTCACCGAAGGAGATTTGCAGCGCCTGGTGACAAATAATATTAAGCGTCTAAAAGACATCAATGCCTACCGTGGCCTGCGCCACAAGGCAGGTCTTCCGACTCGCGGTCAGCGTACTCGTACGAATGCACGGACTCGTAAGGGTAAGGCAATCGCCGTGGGTGGCGCGCAACCAAAAGCAGCAAGCAAGACTTGATGGGAAAGGATTAGATTATGGCAGAAGCAAAATCTTCAAAGAAAAAGCAGCGCCGATCTGTTCCGAACGGTCAGCTGCATGTACAAGCAACATTTAACAATACAATTGTGACATTTGCGGACAGTAAGGGCAATACGCTTACTGCGTCAAGCGCTGGCGCGTGCGGTTTTCGCGGCAGTAAAAAAGGTACCGCTTATGCTGCGCAAATCGCTGCCGAAAAAGCGGCTGAAGCAGCCAAGAGCGGCTACGGCTTGCGCACGGTCGATGTCTTCGTCAAAGGCGTTGGTTTGGGTCGGGATGCGGCGATTCGTGCGCTCGGTACGTTTGATATCACAGTTAACAGTATCAAAGACGTGACTGGTGTTCCGCATGGCGGTGTCCGTCCACGAAAGGCAAGGAGGGCATAATGGCACGAGATAGAAGCCCAATAGTAAAGCAGAGCCGCCGCGAGGGCGTTGCGCTTCATCCGAAAGCGCATAAGATTCTTGCGCGCAAAAGTGGTATTCCGGGCGAACACGCGCATGGTCGCCAAGGTAAGCAGAGTATGTACGCTACGCAGCTGCGCGAAAAGCAGAAAGTGCGCCGCATGTATGGTTTGCTTGAAAAGCAATTTGCAAAGTTGATGAACGAAGCGGTTCGCAAGCCGGGACTTGCTGGTGAAAACCTGCTGAAATTCCTGGAGCTGCGCTTAGATAACGCCGTATATCGCGCTGGTTTCGCAACGAGCCGCCGCCAAGCGCGCCAGCTCGTGAGCCATGGGCATTTCGAACTCAATGGCCGCCGCGTTGATATTCCGTCGATTCGCGTTAAAGCCGGCGATATCATTACCGTTCGTCCAAAGAGCGTCAAATCGGGCTACTTCACGAACATAAATGATGTCTACAGCAATACGTCGCAAGTGCCGCTCAGCTGGTTAACGGGTGATGTTAAAAAACTGAAGATTGAAATCACTGGTGTGCCGAAGCGCGAGGAAGCCGAAGCAGATATTAATGAGCAGCTAATTGTTGAGTACTACTCACGCTAAAAAGGGTAAGGAGATATAAAATGTCTAAAGTAATTCACAATCCAGCACTTGCTCAGATTATCGATAATAGCGAGTTTTCGAGTACGTTTATTGTTGAGCCTCTGCATGTCAATTACGGCAACACGCTCGGTAATAGCTTGCGCCGCGTGCTGCTTTCAAGTATTCGCGGCGGTGCCGTCGTGGCATTTCGCATCGAGGGCGCAACGCACGAGTTTACGACCGTTCCGGGCATCAAAGAAGATGTCGTCGACATCATGCTAAACCTCAAAGGCGTGAATTTCCGCATTGCGACCGACGAGCCTATTGAGCTGCGCCTCGAAAAGCATGGCGCGGGTGAAATCACTGCCGCTGATATTCAAGCGAATGCTGACGTTGAGGTAATGAACCCAGATCACGTCATCTGTACTGTTGACGATGACAACCGAACGACCGTTTTTGACCTCGTGGTTGAATCCGGGCGTGGTTACCAAACGATTGAAGAGTCAAGCGAAAAGCGTTTGCACAGCGACATGATCGCTGTCGACGCGATGTTTAGTCCGGTAACGCGTGTGCGGTTTAAAGTTGATCCGACCCGCGTTGGTCAAGAGACAAACCTTGACAAATTGGAGCTTACGATCGAAACCGACGGTTCACTCACGCCACGCGAAGCGTTTGAAGAGGCCGCTGCGATTTTAGTAAATCAATATAGTGCATTGGCAGGCAGTACGAAAGTTGAAGCCGCTCCGGCGCTTGGCACTAAAGCTAAAGACGACGTAGACGAGCTTGATCGGTCAATTGAAGATCTAGGCTTGAGTGCTCGTACGGTAAACGCGCTTATTAACAATGGTATTCGCACGGTTCGCGACCTGGTTACGCTTAGCGAGCAAGACCTGCGTGACCTTAGAGGTTTTGGTAGCAAAGCACTTGACGAAGTTAAAGATAAATTAGCAGAATTGGAGCTCTAAATGCATCGACACGGATATAAAGGGCGCAAGTTTGGTCGCGAACGCGATCAGCGCAGAGCGCTTCTGAAAGGTCTAGCGACGAGCTTGGTGATGGAGGAGCGGATCGAAACGACGCTGCCAAAAGCTAAAGAGCTCGTGCGCTACATTGAAAAGTTGATTACAAAGGCGAAAAAAGGTGATCTTGCAAATCGTCGCGCGGTTATCGCCGGACTCAGCACGCAGATTGCTGCCGTTAAATTGGTTGATCAAATCGCGCCGCAGCTAACTGGCCGCACTAGTGGTCATGTTCGCGTTGAGCGCACGCGTTTACGCGTGGGCGATGGTGCTCAAATGGCGGTTATTGAGTTTGTCGACGAGCTGAAAGACATGTCGAAACCAGAGAAGGAGGCGAAGTAATGGTAGATCACACCTACAGTCAAAAACCAGCTGATGTCAGCCGGCGTTGGATTTTGATCGACGCTAAAGACGCAACGCTTGGACGCTTGTCGACCGAAATCGCTAAGTATCTAATTGGCAAGTACAAGCCGACCTACACGCCGCATGTCGATGGCGGCGACTATGTCGTTGTCATCAATGCCGCCGAAGTGCCGGTAACAGGCGATAAGGAAACCGACAAAATGTACTACCGCCACAGCGGGTTTCCGGGCGGGCTTAAAGAAGCGCAGCTTAAAGAGCTACGCAAAAAGAGTCCAGAGAGTATCATTGAACTTGCGGTTAAAGGCATGTTGCCGAAAAATAAGCTCGCTGCAGATCGTTTAGCTCGACTGAAGATCTTTGCTGGAAGTGAGCATGCGCACGCCGCGCAAAAACCAGAGAAAGTAGAGGTTAACTAATGGCTACAAACACTGTACCATATGACTATGGGTTAGGTCGGCGCAAAAGCGCAACGGCGCGCGCGCGCCTAACTGCCGGCAAAGGTAAGGTGACGATTAACGGCAAATCTGCCAGCGATTACTTATCGGATAATAAAACGTTGCTTGCTGAGATCACCGATCCGCTTGCGCTCGTTGGCAAGCAAAAGGAATTTGATGTCAGCGTGCTCGTAAAAGGCGGCGGCCTAAGCGGGCAGGTTGACGCAATCAAGCAGGCAATTGCTAAAGCGATTACCGTCAGCGCGCCAGACTTGCGTGCTCCGCTGAAAAAAGCCGGTTTCATGAAGCGCGACCCGCGCGAAAAGGAGCGCAAAAAATACGGTTTACGCAGCGCCCGCAAGCGAGAGCAGTACTCAAAGCGCTAAAGGCTTTCCGTACTACTCCGTCCAGCGAACTTACAAAAAACCGCTTCTGCAGGCAGGAGTGGTTTTTTCGTAACTATGATATAATAGGTGCATGGTATTATCACAAATCACATTCGCTTGGCGCACCGGCACGTTATGTGGCGGTTTGCTCTGTGCTTTGTAGATGATTTCTAAAAATTACTGATCAGCCCGCCACACAATCGGCGGGCTTGGCTTTTTTGGTTTTATTGTTCAGCGGTTAATCAGGTTGCCGCGCAGCACTACTGGAGCCGATTATTTTTCTAATAAAAATACCTGTTATAATAGGAGTTACTTATGACTAAACCCGTTATTCTCACTGGCGTTCGCGCCAACAATGATTTGCACATCGGCAATTATTTTGGCGCGATACTGCCGATTATTGACATGGCGCGGCGCCGCTCGGCTGAGTATACTGTTAATTTGTTTATTCCCGACCTACATAGTTTTACTACGCCGATTAACCATGATCAACTGTTTGATAGCATTATGAATAACGCGCGTGTCTACGCGGCGGCCGGCTTGTCGCTTGATGACGACGCGATTCAATTATATCGTCAGAGTTATGTGTCGGCACATAGCGAATTGACGATTATTCTTAATAATTTTGTCGGTTTCGGCGAGATGGAGCGTATGACACAGTTCAAAGATAAGTCAGCAAAGCTGTCAAATGATCGCGTGTCGGTCGGCTTGTTTGACTATCCTGTGTTAATGGCGAGCGATATTTTGCTTTATAATGCCATGTATGTTCCGGTCGGCGATGACCAAACGCAGCATTTGGAGATTACGCGTGATATTGCTGAGCGTATGAATCATAAGTTTGGCGAATTGTTTACCGTGCCAGAACCGGTTGCAAAACAACATCAATTTTTTGGTAAAGACCAGGGCTTGCGCATCAAAGACTTGCAAAATCCTACGAAAAAAATGAGTAAATCGGACGAAACAGGCAAGGGTGTGATTTTCTTAAGCGATACGCCGGATGCTGCGCGTAAAAAAATCATGTCGGCAGCAACCGATTCGCTTGGGCGGGTGCATTACGATAAAGAGGCGCAGTCTGGTATCAGCAATTTGTTAGAAATTTTGACGCTTGTGCGCCAGGCAAACGGCCGTGCGGTTTCATTGCAGCAGACTATTGACGAATTCACCGGATTAGAGCGCTACGGCAAGTTCAAAACGATTGTTGCAGATGAGATGGCAGAATTTCTTGCAAGCTTTCAAGCACGTTTGGCGCAGGTCGACGACGATATTATTTTGCGTAAACTTGAATCATCCGAAAACACCGCCAACCAAACCGCTAATCAAACACTTTTGCGCGTGCAAAAAGCCGTCGGATTGAGGCGCTAATGAAAGTCACCGCGAGCGACTTATTAGCGATTTTGCGCCGGTTTGATGCGGCAACAGGCGATAATGTGCCGCGCCATATTGATCAGATTAACGTTACGAATCCTAGCCTAATCAACCGGCTCGTCTCGTTTCGATTTGACCGCAAGCGTTTTTTTGTTTTGTTTGACGAGACTGCCGAAGACCGCGAATCATATATCATGCAGCAAATATTTACCGCAAAGAGCGACGCCGAAGGGGTGCTTTATGAAAATCCAACAAGCGACTTGACAACTTACGGGTTGCCGTTCAAGGGTAAAGATGTCTATCTGTTTCAGCTAACGAGTCGTAAGCGTCGTCTTGATATCGTGCTCGCTGAGCGCCATCCTGAGTATAGCCGTAGCACATGGCAAAAATATATTAAATCTGGCAATATTTTTGTCAATAATTCGCCCGCTAAAAGCCCGAAGCAAGAAGTTACCGAAGCAGATCGGATTGAAATTAATCTACCGAGTGCGGCAGATCACAGCAACCAGGCACTTCCGATTTTGTACATAGACGACGACGTTATCGTCATTAATAAGCCGGCAGGAATTTTGACACACAGTAAGGGCGCATTGAACGACGAGTTCACGGCCGCTGACTTTTTTCGGCGCTATACGACTGTTGGGTTGAATACGAACCGCCCCGGCATCGTCCACCGGCTTGACCGCGACACGAGCGGCGTACTAATTGGCGCGCGGACGCCGGAAGCGGCAGTGCGGCTCAAAAAACAATTTGCCGAGCGTAAAACGAAAAAATACTACCTAGCGATCGTGGATGGCATGCTGAAGCAGTCGCATGCAAAGATT
Organism: Candidatus Saccharimonadota bacterium; assembly: GCA_013333675.2. Taxonomy (GTDB): domain Bacteria; phylum Patescibacteriota; class Saccharimonadia; order Saccharimonadales; family Saccharimonadaceae; genus Saccharimonas. The sequence continues at coordinate 10,170 of JABCOJ020000009.1, forward strand.
GACGTTCCGCTTGGCCGTAATCCTGCTGCTCCGAGCATCTGGCGTCCAGACGTAAATGGCAAGCCGGCGCAAACGATATATAAGGTGCTCGCGCACCGCGGCGGCAAAAGCCTCGTTTTGCTTCGCCTGCTCACTGGGCGCACCCACCAGCTGCGCGTGCATTTGCGGCACGTCGGCGTGCCGATCACTGGCGACCGCGTGTATGGCGCGCCAGCGACGCGGCTATTTTTGCATGCGTATTCTCTTGAGATCACCATCGCACCAGGCGACCGCCGCACATTCACCGCGCCGGTTCCGCGCGAGTTCATTGAGTTATTCCCAGAGGCGAATGATGTCGACCTTGCTATTTGAAAGCACAACGAAACGGCAGCTTGACGCGCTCGCTACCGATTTGCCGCAGTCGACGCTGCTAACTGGCGCTGACGGCGCTGGGCTGCTCGCTGCTGCAAAGTATGCCGCTGGTGCAAATATCGCCGCACTAATTCAACCGACCGATAAAGACGGCGCCGTTGCTCCTGCGGGCTCAATTAAGCTTGATGCGATTCGCCAGCTGCGCCGGCAGGCGAGGGGGCGAGCTGCTACGCGAACGATTTTTATCATTGATGATGCCGATCGCATGAATCACCGGGCGCAGAATGCATTTTTGAAATTGCTTGAAGAGCCAACGCCGCATATTCACTTTATTCTAACGTCGCACAAGCCGCATTTGCTGCTCGCTACGATTTTGTCGCGTGTGGAACGATTTAGCATTAGACCGATTTCGTTGCGCCAAACGCACCAACTGCTTAAGCAGCTTGGCGTCGATGACCCGCGTACAGAGCAGCAGCTTTTGTTTTTGGCGTCCGGAAAACCCGCTGCACTTACGCGGCTTGCCCGCGATCCGGTGAACTTAGAGAAGATTGGTAATATCGTGCGCGACGCGCAGCAGTTTATTCGCGGATCAAACTACCAACGCGCTGCAATCGCTATGCGCTACACCGACCGGCAGGCAGCGCAGCAGTTGTTATCGTACTGCCTCGCGATCATTACGCACACGCTGCACCGCAATCCATCGCACAGCCTTATCCATAAAAGCGAGCATATCGCCGATGCGTACGAGCGAATTGCCGCCAACGGGAATGTACGCTTGCAGCTTGTTGCCCTGACGTTGTTAATGGTATAATAGGCGGTAACATGTTTGGACTATTGTTTGTCGTTGCGGTTGGGATTTTTACTCTGTGGTATACGCAGTCGCCAAATGAAGCGACGCGGGATTTACCGCAGAGGCTGTCGGCGAAACTTGATAAATTATGGGAAATTGCTCAGGAATCATTGAAGTCACAGCGGTATTTGCGCGCCGAAAAAGCCTTGTTAACCATTTTGCGTATCGACGAGCGTAATGCTACCGCCTACAACCGGCTCGGTATTTTATACGCCAAGCAGCAAGCGTACAGCGATGCGATTGAATGCTTTGAAATCGCGCAGAGCTTAGAACCGAGCGCATCAAGCTTGCATAACGTCGGTCTGATTTATTATGAAACTGAAGATTACGAAAAAGCGGCGCTGGCGTTTGAACAGGCGCTCGCGATGGAAGAAACAGTTGCTTCGCGCCATATCGCGTATGCAAAGGTGCAAGAAAAACTTGACCATCCGAAGCGAATGTTTGAGCACCTAGAGCGCGCGATTGAGCTAGAACCGAGCGTGCAAAGCTACAATATTTTAGCAGACGCCTACGAACGTAATGGCGAGCACGAAAAAGCCGGCGCGTTGCGCACGCGAATTAATCGCGCGATTAACAGCAAAAATCCGCCCGCCGCGCGTATCAAGCAGCCTCGCCGCGTTGCGATGTAAAGGGCTTGCTCTCGCTGCACAAATACGCTACACTATATCTTGAGCGGTAAGCTAGTACCTTTCTAATTTTTTTGAGTAATTTTTAGACCGTCTGTCGGTTATTTCAGCTAACATGCCGCTTTAGCTCAGCTGGTTAGAGCACCTCTTTTGTAAAGAGGGGGTCCCGGGTTCGAATCCCTGAAGCGGCTCCATATTAGGCAGGTTTTCATATTTATGAACTTGCGTTACTCATCGTCATGCCGGAGTCGTCTAGTGGCAATGACAGGAGACTGTAAATCTCCCGCTTTTTAGCTTCGTAGGTTCGAGTCCTACCTCCGGTACCATTTTGCTTCTTATCTCCGCGCCTGAGAAGACTTTTTACTTTTGTATAGATGCGTTTGATTGCTTTTTACGTAAAGTTATGCTATAATTAAATTATGAGAGAGTTTTTGCGGCAATTTGCTGCCGAGTGGAACGGCGACCGAAATCAACGCACGAAATTGCAGCGGGCGTACATAACAGTAGCCGTACTACTGTCTGCTGTTGCGGGCATGTTTGTGCTGGTCAATGCAGATGTCAGCCGAGTACTAGCGCTTGCTGCCGTAGGTCTAGCAGGCGTGTACATTGCAAATGCTGCCATGTGGCTGCTGCTTGACTCTATCGTTTCGCCGAAATTGCCAAAACCCGAAGTTAAGCCTACTAGAGCTCCCCGCCGAAAATAACTGGCGTACTAGGCAGAGACTGTGGAGTTTGGTATAATCTTGAAGTGCTATGCTCCGCAAGTATGTTGCGAAGCGTGGTGATATGTGCCGCGATAGCTCAGTTGGTAGAGCGCATCCATGGTAAGGATGAGGTCTCGGGTTCAAGCCCCGATCGTGGCTCCAGAATCGGATTTTTTACGGAAAGGTCGCCCGTGAGGGCAATCGAATCGCGGACAAATCAAATCTGGAACGTTTTTATGCGCTTGCTAGAACTCGTTTTAGTATAAAAACTAATCTACGGGCCGCGCCACCTGTGCGTGCGGGCTTGCATGCACGTCATCAGCCGGGGTCCCCACAAAAATTTATTTTGTGGGGTGGAGGAAAGCCCTTTTCGTATTTTTAAAATTTCCCCACCGATTTTTTAGTTGTAAAAGGTTTTCTAGCGAGGTGTCTACCATAAATGATAGGATGGTGCGGCTTTTAGTCGGCAGAGCCGACCGCGCTACGCGCTCTTGCCCTGCGTGTTATGCGGCTAGCAAGAGCACAAAAAGGACGGCTTGCGCCGTCCTTTTGATAAAATAGAGGCATGGAGAAGGTCCTAAATTGGTATACACAGAATAAGGATTATATTGACCTTAGCAAAGACATTGTGTTTGTCGTAGGTGCTGTTGCGACATTCGTCGGCTTCTATCAGTTCATTAAATTTCTCATAGAGAGAAAAATTCTTAATAAAAGACAAGAAATGGACAATGATGCTAGGCTATATCGAGAAATTTATTCTAAGCTAAAGGCTTATGTTGACAGCTATGAGGTAACTCAAGAAAAACTAAGAGATATAGGTATTCGGTTGCTCTATATAAAAAACTACCCCTACAAGCTAGATAACGACGGTTTTCGGCAAGAGCTTTTTTATTATGTTTTCGACGCAGGACATAAAGCTAATGGCTATATATCTGGAAAAGGTATTTATATTTTAAACTTCTTGCGGTACTTTGATAATTGCGTTTACGTGAATCCCAAAAATGGTAAATGGTTTATTGACGAAAAAGGACGCTCATTCAGAAAATATAAAGATCTAAAATACGAGCATTTACTAATGCGCATACCGTTTGCGAATATTTTTGGCTATGATTTTGACTCTGACTGGTCAGATAAAGGCGAACCTGTTTTCTATACTAAGTATAAGTACACAGACTGGAGGCTGTTTGCTGATGATATGGAAGCTCTCACTCTGAAGAACGGCGAATACCCGTATAATCGTTTTTCTTTACGAAAGAGCAAGAGAACCAGACGAATTCGGTCATTCTTTCGTAAATCGAAGAATAAACTCAAAGGTTATTTATATGATAGAAAAATCAAAAAGAAACTCAAAGAAAAACACTCAACGAATCAACGATAAATAGAAACATCGCCCTGCTAAATCTGAGTGTCCTTGCTCGGTTTCTTTTCTTTCGGCTCCTCATACATTGAGGCCAGACCTGCGATTGATATGCCGAGCGTGAAGAAAGCCACAAATGAAAACAATAACCACGCAAGTATCGTTAATGCTATGTGAGCTGAATCCATAGCCCATAGTGCGAAAATATAGGATAAACCGCCACCGACTAATGCAACCACTATCACTGCAATCATATTTGCAATGTTCAATTTTCTATTTGTTCGACGAAGTAGTCGTTCAGCTTCTATTTTGAGTAGTTTTGCTATATCACCTCTAGCTTTGGTGGTGTCGGGTAGGCTGGCGTATATATCTGAATACTCTTTTAATCTCTGCGTCATCTTCGTACTAGCGTTCTGCTCGTTCAGAAATTTGACAAACGAAGTCAAAAACGACAATGCGGCAACGGCAATACCTGAAATAAGTGGAACGTTGTTTGCTAACCAGTCCATGTAAACTCCTTATATTATTATACTATTTTATAGGGTTTTCCTCCACCCCGCAAAAATACGTTTTCGCGGAGACCCCGGCCGGTGGGGCATCTACCAAAATGGTAGGGTGACGCGGTTTTGGTCGGCATAGCCGACGCGCTACGCGCCTGCCCTGATGATACCCTTCTGTATAGCGTAAGCCTGCAACTTTATCATAAGCCGCTTATCTATCATATTTAAGTTCGCTAGCCAGCCCTCAAGGCTCGTTTCGGTCATGCGCCCGTTAGCCACATCTGAGAATATCTCTTTTCGTTTTTGTCGTGTAAGGGCTACGCCCTTATTGACAAGAAGACCACAGATAATTTGCGGTGCATGTGCGTGCATAACTTTTATCTTTGCCTTACTGACAGCAAGTCCGGCTCTAGATAGTTGGACAGTAACCAGATTTATGACCTCTGCGGCATTAACCCGCTGACCCGATAGCGCGATGTCATCGACATAAATAGTCATATCAACACGCTCGCGTCTTAGTAGTCGATTGACTTGCAGTAGTGTATCGTTTAGACATAAGTTTGTAAGATAGCTACTTGTTGCGAAACCTTGCGGAATGCGATGTCGATAGCAGAGCTTGACTGCGAGACGTGACGCAAGGCCACTAGACAAGCCAAGTTTGTCGATGAGTGCTCGCTGCACTTCGCGCTGAGTGATAGAACCAAAACAATCGCGTATGTCAATTGCAATAACCGTACTCTTGTTGGCATGAGGGCGAGCAAAAGACACATAGCTTCGCTTTTTGACACCACCATGAATAAAAGTCGGCCAATCACTACGCTGCCGATACAGCGCACGCTTTATGCTCTTGAGCCACTTATTGAGTGCTTTGTTCGGCTTAACGACAGGGCGCGACGTACCGTCGCGCTTTGGCTCGGTAGTACAGAATACGCCCGCGCCAGCGGGGTACTCTGCCAATAGTTTTTCTAGTTCCTCAGTATTCCCCATATTCTCCTGTATGTGCCTACCTGATAGATAGAAACATAGAGGAGACCAAAGTACTTTTCGATGATTTTTACCACTGTTTGAACCAGTAGCTTGAAGCCATCACCCATACTGATGCTCATAGATGAGTACTCAGTGTGAGACTTTAGAGTCGTACGTTTATATTTAGTACGCTGTAAGTTCATCAAAACTCCTTTCTCCACGCATACGCGGGGTCTCGCTTTCCGCACTGTCCAGAAAAGGTCATACAACGTACTTTGACCTCTAGGAGCGTCTCGGTCTGAGCATAGATCTCGTAACCGGTAGGTCTCGCACCGGCGAAGCCGGGTGCAAATAGTCACACAATAATGCACTACAAGAATGACATTAAAGGGGGGCAATTTATGGCATTGTTGCCATGTCACAGCACATTGAGCGAGTAGGAAGATGAAACGTACCGACTACCTGAGTAGTCCCACCTACTATTATAACATGTCTATGCTAATAGTTAGCCCTATAAATCTATAAGTTGCCGGAGGTATTCCTTGCTCTTATTCACGTCAATCTCATTGTTCGGAGTATTGATAAGAGAGTCTATAGTCTGGCCGCTAAACTGTGCCACGCCTCGCGAGTTGCGTCCAGCCCAGTGCGCAAGTAGGTGAGTTGTATCCCTGAGGTCATTTTGAAACATAGAGATAAGAATCTGTCCTACTATCTGCTTAGGCATAATGCCAACAAAATAGAACATGAAGACAGAATTTTCCAGAGACAAGAATTCTAAAATCTTATCAATATTATATGCCTTAGGAGCAGAATTAAGTATCATCACTTTTGTCTTAATGTCTGTCGCCGTATTATAGTTATCAAAGACTTTTTCAAAATCGCCAAGCGTATTTTTTGTCCTGAAGCTTGGAATACGTTTAACTCCGGATTGAAGCGCGTCAATCAGCTCGGCTCTCAATTTCTCGTCCTCGCCAGCGATAATGTATTCTATAACCCTACCTCGAACATTAACATTATCAATCAGACTTGCAAGTATTATTTCATTTTCGTAGCGCTTTGTTGCTTTGTCTAACTCGTCTTTCAACATTGCATACTCGGGAGATTCTATAAACGACTGTGCACGTTCTGGAGCTGAGAGTATCACCTCTTTTACTCGAGGAGATACAATATACTTAACACCGCTTGGAGATATATTATTCGTAGCCTCTACTAGTCGCGCCAGATTACCCTCAAAGCCAATTTCAGCGTGCATAGCAAACAATTCCTCAAAATTATCCGGTTCGTTCTTTATGCCATTCAGTGCATTCATAATGTCGGAGCCATTGATGCTACCTCTTATATTATCAACTCTCAATGCTTGCGATGAGTGACTAACTTTTGTGATTAGCGTAGAATTAGCGAGGAATAAATAGTTCTTACTAGGCGTATTCAGGCATACAATAAAAGGTAAGTCATCAAACTTTTGTAAATTTGAAAGTGATATAACTGTGTTAGAGAAGTTGGTTGATTTTGAAGAGCTGAACCTTATAGCAAATGTATCTGAATAGTATACAGACCTATCTTTAGTTAGCCCAAACTTTGCCTGAACTGATTGTACTAGTTGAGCCTTGTCAGTTCTTCCGTTAAGCCCTTCTATGTAGCTAATTAGTGAGTAAACTTGCTTGTCCATGAATTATCCCTGTCGAACCAGTCGTTTTCCTGAGTTTATTTTGCTCTGCTAGAGTGTTACGCTCCCAAAAAACACCATCAGTATAGCCTTGGATGCTAGTATCGCTTGCGGCATCTTCTAGTCTTTTTTCAGACCAAGCGCAGTAAGTCTTGTCTAATTCCACACCTACATAATTTCTACCTAGCTTCTTTGCTACAACCGAAGTTGTGCCGCTACCCAAAAAAGGATCAAGCACAACATTGCTCTTGTGAGAGCTAGCAAGAATGAGCTTAGCTATAAGCTTCTCTGGCTTCTGTGTTGGGTGTGCTGTATTCTCAGGCATTGACCAGTACGGTATGGATATATCGTCCCAAAAATTTGATGGATGCGTATCGCGAAAATTACCATTTTCTGTTTCTTCCCAGTCTTTTGGCTTACCATTCACTTTATAGGGAGCAATTACCCTTTTACGCACTTTTACATCATCAACATTAAATTTCCACCGACCATTATTCGTCGCAAACCAAATATCTTCCATGGAGTTTTTCCAGTTCTCCTTTGCGCCACGACCTTTTTCTCTTTGCCATGTTATCCGATTGCGAACGTTAAGGTATTTTGGCAATATATTGCCGATAATGATACTTGTTTTCCAGTCGCAACAGACGTAGACGCTTGCATCATCTTTGAGAAGTGGCAATACAAGGTTTAGCCATTGTTCCGTGTACTTAGCGTAGTCTCTTTCTTTCATTTCCTTAAACTTCTCGCCGTTATAATCCTTAGACAAATTGTACGGCGGGTCAACGATAAGCAGGTCGACAAATTTTTTAGGCATATTGACCATAATTTCGAACGTATCGCCGTTAATTGTCTTATTTAGAATATTATCTAATGATAAGTTTGTGCCGTCTATGCAACGGTCAAAATATTCTTTACCCTCTTCGAGTGAAAAGTCTATCGTTTTATTTCTCTCTGATTTTTTAGACTTCAACATAAAATATATTATAGCTCATAGAATCGCCAATGGCGACATGGCCACCACCAGAAAACCCTTTACAACTAAAAAATAAAAAATCAGCGGGGAAATTTTAAAAAATATTAAAATGGTTTTCTGGTGGGTTGCGTGCGGACTTGCCCGCACAGGTGGCGCGACTCGGAAGCTATCGCTTATGCCTCGCAGCTTGGGTTAAATTATTTTCAGACCTCCAGCGTGCTTACTTGGCTCGCCAGCGCTGAAATGGGTTCTAGCGAAAGTATAAAAACGCTCCAGATTTGATTTATTTCAGCTCAGCCTTGGCTGGGTTTTTTATACTATTTATAATAGTGTCCGGCTCTATCTTGAAATCTCGCCCCCAATCTGTTATATTGTATAGTTGAAGCTTAGTACAAAGGTAAAAAGGGAAGTTATGGCAAAGAAGAATAACACCAAGCGAAAGATTGTGGCGCTCGTCAGCGAGCTGACGGGGCATCGTACGTATGTTACGCGTAAAAATACGATGAATACGCCGGATAAATTAAAGTTGCGCAAATACGATCCAAAAGCGCGCAAGCATGCAACGTATACTGAAACGAAGAAATCGCTCGGCCGCAACGAGGTGAAGCCGCGCAAGGGCTAGCAATCTGTTTTACATAATAAAAACCGCTCTAAAATCACGGGCGGTTTTTTTATTGTCTGCAAGTGGGCCGAAATGACTGTACGCTCACAACTCAGCGCCATACGCCGTATCAATCGCCTCGGCGATCCATAGCGCATTCGATAGAATTCGCTCAAGCTGCACTTCGTTCGGCTGCTCGTTTTCGGAATAAACGTACACTGTGCCGCGGTCGATTTCGATGCTCATTTTGCTAAAATGCGAGGTGATGACGCTGGCGATTTGCGGCGAGATCAACTGTTCAATTTCGAGCGCATGCGTCGGCGTGCCGTACACCGTATATTTGCTCAAAAACTGGGGCGCGTACGCCGCGAGATTCCCAATCGCGAGCGGCCGCACGTGCGAATACGACGAACGATATACGGCATCGTGCTGCTTGAGCCCGATGTAAGTGTGCGGAACTGTCCGCGGAGTATGCAAATCAATCGCTACGATGAGCCAATGGCAGCGCTGGCGCTTGGTTTTTGCGACCGTGTTCGGCGCGTGAAGCTGCACGACATCATTGCGAATAAGCACTGTCGCATCGTAGCCGCGCACTGTACCGATACAAACGTGATTATCAATGTGCGTGTGCGATACCGTGTGCCCGCGCACCGGGCGGCGGTCGCCATCGCGCTGGTCGACATAGCCAAAATAAACCAGCCCGACTTGATCAGCAAAACTCTGAATCGTTTTCTTCGTCAGGCGCGTCCGCACAACGTGCGCTGGCGTCATGTGGCGCAGCGCCCGCGCAAGCCTAATCTTTAGGCGGTCGCGCCCAGACACTATTTGCTTGCTCCTTTCGTGATTGTGTCAAGCACGGTCGAAACGAATTCTGCTTGGCTCCACGATAACGGCGAAACTGATTCTTCTGCTTCTGTTTCCGGATCAATTTGTTCACACAACGTGCCGGTCTTTCGAGCGTGAGCACGCACCCATGCGAGCGTCTTGTGCGCCGATGCGGCATCGCCTTTTTCTAAGTCGTACTGTGCAAGCCATAGCGACGTGACGAACCACCAATTGCCGAGGCTCGCTGGATTGCGGCGGCGGTAGTTGTCGTTTTCGTAGCGAGGAACGCCCGGGCGATCGGGCGACACGTTGAATACGCGCCGCGCCGTTTGCACTGCGCGCTCGACAATGCCGCTATCAGCAGAAAAAAGTCCGAACATGAATGCGCCGTAAATACTCGATAAGTCGATCGTTTGATCCGGCTCGTATGAGCCGTCAGCATGCCGGCGTAAGCCTTTGTAGAGCGCATCGCGGTCGTGATTGACTAAATATTTTTGCGCTGCTTCGGCGATGTCCGACGCCGCTGAGCGCCAGGCGACCGCATGTCCATCATCATGATTATCGTCTGCTAAATCTGCTGCTGCCGATAGTGCCGCGTACACGACAGCCGTCGTGTAAGTGGTCGTCATGTATTGCTCCTCCCACAAATCGTACGATGGTTTCGGCAAGCCGGTCGACGAATCAATGTAGCTCGCCAAAAAATCTGCCATTGGCACGACCATCGGCTCATAAAAACGTTTCATAAGCCGCTGATCATTTGCACTGCGATACAATTGGCCGAACAAGAATAATACCAGCGCCGTTTCATCTTCTTGAATTGGCGGTGTCACTGAACCATCATCGTGAATGTATGGGTGCCAGCTACTACCGACCGCACCGTCTGCCCGATATTTATGCATCAGAAATCCGCCAGAGTTTAGCCCGCGCCGGCAAAAATCGAAAAATTGGTACGCTTCTTCGTAATAGCCCATGCGAATCAGTGGCCATAGCACATATGCACCGTCGCGCGGCCAACAGTAGGCGTATGCGTCGCGCCAATAATTCAGCATACCGCTATCGGTGCTAGCGATGATCGCGCCGCGCTTGTCGATGTGAGCTTTGAGCAGCATGACGCTCCGCAAGAATAGTTCGCGGTACGCTGGATCAATTTTACGAGAGACCTTTTCGGCGGGACGCAGCCAGCGGTACCACCATTTTGTTGTTAGAATGTAGCGGTCATTCAGGCCGTTATCGCGCAGTTGTTTATGGACGAACAATGCTTCGCGCAGCGTCGTGCCGCACGCGATCCAGTAGTGTATGCGCGCAGAACTATGCGCTTTAAGCGCTAACTTAAATCGAATCGTCGAGTCGACGCGCCCATGTTCGACAGGGCAGCTCCATAATTCGCCGTCTTCGGCGTCGCGGAATGTACCTTCGCGCCCTTCGGTGCCGAATAGCCCGATCGTGTACTGATCAAACGCGCGTTTCTGATCGTCGGTGCCGGAAATAACAAAGGTGCGCCTCCCGCGGTAATGAACGATTGCTTGGTCATTCGGCAAAAATTGCGCCGTGTCGGTCATGCTAGCGGAGTCGCCAATGACGAATGCCTGGCGGAAAAATAATCGTACATCTTTATCATGCATATCAAGATTGACGACATGCACGTTTCGCATAAACGCGTTGAGTTCGCCGTCGACCGTATCGTCAAACTCAAGCATAATGCCGAGCGCCTGATTTTTCGCGACGATATGCCCGACCAGCGCGTCGTGCGGATAGCTAAATACAAACGTCCACGAGCCGTCATGCAACCACGAGCACTTGCCGTCAACCCACACCCCTATGTGATGGCTCGTTTCTTTGCCGATAGTATGATTTTCAAGTCCGACATACGGGAAGTAGAAATCATGCACTTCGCCGAACGTATTCAGCCCGACGTGAAGTTCGCCGTTGCTCAGGATAATCGGTCGCGCCATTAAAGTCCTCCGTGCCGATGGTGCTCATATACGCGGTAACGAATGTCGCGCAGTGCGTTCATGAAGTACAAAAATGCGTCGTACGGCGAATCGTATGGGCTGAAATACGCGTGTACGTCGCCGTCGGAGAACCATTTCGTACACATGTAATATGGATGGTCGCTCGTGGTTAAACGCCGCCAATCTGAAATCAAATCAACGTCGTCGGTACGCATGACGTCGTCTTCTAGCGCATATAAATGGCGCATTGCCTCGTGCTGCATGCTATTGCCGAGCCACGCTGTGAGGTCGCGTTCCGTGTCTGCCCACGTGGTCGTGTATGGGCAATCAACTTCATCTACTGCGTCGAATGCGTCGCACGCGCCGCTTGCTGTGTAAAATGTGTTGGCAGGATTCTTCAGCCACCGATCGACGAAATCTGAGAAGAATGAGAAAATACCCGTGTCTTCCCAAATGTTCTCGCCGAACGTTTCAAAATCCATAAACAAATTTACAATTTGCCCGTCGCTGCCAAGCGCGTTATTCAGCCAAGTGTCGTATTTGCTGGCGCGCAGAGGGAACTCCTCCCAATCGCGGTTGCCGAAGCGGAATGCAATGTCGTCGCTCAGGCGGTAGTTTTTCATCAGCAACTTGATGTGCTTTGTATTGATCGGACGGTACACGTAATTCGGGCTGCGCCACCCGAGGATTGGGTCCCAGCCTTCTGCTAAAATGCCTTTGAAGCCGTTGTCGTCCGCCCATTTAGCGAGATTATTATCGTAACTGAGTTCGGTGTTACGAAAAACGCGCGTTTCAACGCCGAACAAGTCGCGAATTTTCGCGCGGTATAGTGCGACCTGCCGCTCAAACTCTGCCCGGCTAAAGAAAAACGCAAGACTATGATAATAGGTGTCAGCGACGATTTCAGTCCGCCCAGTCTCAACGAGCGCGCGAAATGCGTCAATCACATCGGGCGCCCAGGCTTCGGCTTGCTCAAGCATTGTGCCGGAAATCGATAGCGATACTTTGAAGTCCGGATGTGTATCAAGCAGTTGCTTAAGTAGCTGCGTCATTGGGCGGTATGATTTATCTGCGACTTTTTCGAAAATTGCACGGTTATTGCGGTGTGGCTCTTTGCACTCGCCGAAATAGTCGTGGTTTACTGCTGTATCAAACACCGTGTACTCGCGCACACGCCACGGCTGGTGAACGTGCAGATATAATACGATTCCGCGCTTGCTACTCATTGACTTCTCCTGTTTTCATGTTGTTATAGACGTGAATACATTTTTCAGCGACATCATTCCAGCTGATACGCGCGTATTCATTTTTGACATTACGCTTCAAGCTGTCGCGCAGCGCCGGCGATGTCGCAAGCGCCACGAGCTGGTCGGCGAGCTTTTCGGTATCCCAAAAATCATAGCGCAGTACGCTTTGCAATATTTCGCCGACGCCGGACTGCTTAGTGATGATCAGCGCCGTATCGTGGTGCGCCGCTTCAAGCGCTGTTAGCCCGAACGGCTCCGACACCGAGCTCATCACGAACACGTCCGATACGCTATATGCATCGCGCCACTGCTTGCCGCGCACGAATCCGCTGAAAAATACTTTGTCGGAAATGCCAAGATCCGCAGAAAGTTGAATAAGCTCGTCGCGCTGGTCGCCATCGCCGGCAAACAAAAACGCGAATCGATCGTAGCGCTCGCACGCCCGCGCCGCGCCGCGCATCAATTGCACTAAACCTTTTTGCGCCGTGAAGCGCGTGATCGTCGACACTACCATGTAACCCTCGTTTTTTAGCACCTCAAGATAACGATACGTGCGTCGGTCGTATTCGTAATCGCCGAACGAATCGACGTCAATTGCATTGTGAATTACTTCAATTTTGTCTGCTGGAATGCCGTATTTCTGCACAATGATTTGCTTGGTGATATTGCTTACAGCAATGATCCGATCCGCCATCATCAAACCATTATATTCAATCTCATGAATAATCGGATTGCCGCCATTGTGCGAACCAGCGCGGTCAAATTCGGTAGCATGCACATGAACGATCAGCGGCGCGTCGGTCAACTCTTTGGCGCGCAAGCCTGCTTCAATTGTAAGCCAATCGTGCGCATGAATGATATCAGGGCTACCCGTCTTGCGCACAAAACGCTCAACGTACTTGATGTAGCGTTTTTGCAAGCCGCGCATTGTCTGCAGATCGCGCATATCGACCTGGTCAAGATCAAGTATATCAACGCCTTTATTGTCATACGCGCCCATCGCGCCGAACCGATGCAGCGGCGTTAGTTTTGTCGCCGCATGAACGTTCATGTAGTCGACATTTGAATGCCGAGCTGAGTAGGGCAGAATGAAATCAATCGACGCGCCGTGTTGTGCGAGCGCCTTGGACAGATGGTAGCACGCTACGCCTAATCCGCCGCTGTTGTGCGGTGGAAGTTCCCACCCAAGCATCAAAATCTTCATGTGTACACCTTGCGGTCCGTTGATTCCCCTTATGTTATCTCACCTATAGTTATACACCCCTTAGCAGCGAAATGCAACCGGCGGCGGTGTGGTGCGCAAGATTGGCTGTACGTTCGCGAAATATTCACACAATTTGACAGCGCGCCCGCTAGTTGTATACAATAGAAATTGTCAATTATTAACAGAGAAAAACATGAACGCAAGCACGCCAACTGCCTCGTCGATTATCGACGAGATCAAACAAATCGTATTATCGCCGCACTCGTTTCGGTCGGTCTTTATTTTGATTATGTCGCTATTGGTGGCGTATTGGCTGAGCCGCTTTTTAGCGAGAGGCTTGATTTTTATCGCTCAGCGCATCGCCTCGCGCAGCGACAAAGAGTCGGACGAAGCGCGCGCTATGCGGCTGCGCCAAACTGAAACGTACTTGAGTATGTTTATCGCCATCGTGCGGGCGCTCGTGGTAATTGTCGTCGGGTATATAGCGTGGATTTTGCTGAGCCCGACAGCAGGGAACAACTCATCGGGCGCGAGCGGGTTAGCGGCTATCGGTGCCGGAGCAATGTTCGCGTTGATTGCTGGGCAGACGATCGGCATTATTTTGCGCGATTTGACAGCCGGCGCAATTATGATTTCGGAAAATTGGTATAAAATCGGCGATTATGTGAAACTTGAGCCGTATTCGGATTTGTCTGGCGTAGTTGAGCGCTTTACGTTGCGGTCGACGCGCGTCCGCTCGCTCAACGGCGAGCTTATCACGGTGCACAATCAAAATATCACCGGCGTACGCGTGGCGCCGCGTGGCGTGCGCACTATCGCGGTTGACATCTTTGTGCGCGATAAAGACCGCGGCGTTAACGCAATTCAGCGCGTCATCGCCGCAATTCCAAAAGGTCCAGCCATGCTGGCGCGTCCGCTGCATATCACCGATATCAACCAGTGGGGAGACAACCGCTGGCACATCACCGTCGTCGGGCAGACGGCGCCGGGACGCGAGTGGCTGATCGAAAAGTTTTTCGTGAATGCCGTGAGCGCGTTTGATGAAGATAAAGAGCCGAGCGAACGCTTACTGTCGCTGCCGCCTATATCGCACAACGCCGACGAAACGGCTAACAAGCGCTTGAAACGCGCTGTCCGCGTGAAGCGAGATCGTCCGCAGACGCCATCGAACGGTAAATCGTCTGAATCTGCACGCCGCACGAAACGCACGCCTGTGCATGCTTACATCAACCAGCGGTTACGTACGATTAGTAAGAACGGTACGCGCGCACAACAACCAGTGAGCGAATCGCGCCCACCAACCCGAAAGAGCTAGCCAAAACGCCGCCGCTCATGGTATAATACCACCGTCCGTATAGGGGAGTAGCTCAGTTGGTAGAGCACCGGTCTCCAAAACCGGGTGTCGCAGGTTCAAGTCCTGTCTCCCCTGCCAAGCGGATAATGTGCCCAAATGAGGTTTTGTCTATTGGAAATAGCTCTTAGCAGGGGCCATTTTTGTTTTTTCTATCTTGACTCTCATTGCTTTGATAGGATGCAGCGATAAACAGGTGGCAACTAAATACACCCGAAACATCGGGTGTATTTTAACTAATTGCTATGAGCTATGAGACATGAGCCATGAGCCATGCGCTAGCGCAAGCTGCGGCGGCTCGCGACATAAGCATATGCCATGCCGGCGATACCGCTGACGCCGAATAGTCCGCTCGCAACATTCAACGGTCCAGTCTGCGGCATGACTGTCACAGTCGGTGCCGACGGCGCTGGCGTTGAGGGCTGCGCCGGAGTTGATGGTGTCTGCGGCGCAGGCGGTGTCGGCTGCGATGGAGTCGACGGCGGGGTCTGTGGTGTTGACGGCGGATTTACCGGTTTAGTTTTGCACTCGTCTGAGTTTTTGTCGACGTGTTTGCTGGCGTCGTACTCGCTGCGCTTGATCGTACGAATCGTTTTTTCTGCTTTCACGCAGACCTCAATGGTTTCGTCGGTTTGCGTCGTTGCATTGTCGCAAGCATCTGGTCCGCCGGAGATAGTCGGCGTATCAACGCAAACGTTGTTTTTGTGCGTACCCGCAGCGTACTTGCTGTACTTTGCGGTGAGCACGAAACTTTTTGCTTCGCCCGCTTTGAACTCAGAAATCGTATATGTCCAGGTATTGTCTTTGACTGCACCCGCGTCTGCCTTGACTAGCGACACTTCTGCCGGCGCGTTGTCGGTGACGACGACGTCTTTTAGCGCGACTTTGCCAGTGTTTGTGACGGTAATCTCGTAGGTAAATTCTTGACCGACAGCGACTGCGGCGTGTTTTTGTTTATTGACAGTTTTTGTAATTGTAATACTTGGTTTGTCGGGCGTCGGAGTCGGTGTGACTGGTTTTTCCGGCACGGTGATTTGCGCTGTGCACGACGTGCTTGTGATATTGCCAAGGTCGCTTATTGCGTAGACTTGCGCTTTATACGTGCCGGCAGCGTCTGGCAATTCAATCGTTGTCGAGCTTTCTGCGCCAGGCGCCGAAGCCTGAATGATTGTATTACCGTTCGTGTCAAACACATAGTAGCGGAGCTCTTTTACAACGCCGCCGTTCTGGCCGGACGCTTTACCGCTGATACGAACTTTCGTGCGCGAGCCTTGAATCGGCGTGACTGTCAAACTATCACACGTTACCGCAGGCTGCGGTTTCGGCTCCGGCTTTGGTGTTGGTTTCGGAGCAGGCGGCGTTGGCACGCTGTATGTCACTAAATTGCCGCACGCCGACACGATACGGAACGCGCCGCGCGTCGCTGATTTGCCCTCCCAGCCGTTATACCAGCTAAAATCCCACAAGCTATGTGGCCGCGAATAAACCGTGCGCCCTGCTACCGAATGCTCGCGCTGACCTTGCGCTTCGCTAAAGCGCGGCGTCCAGCCCCACGAATACGAGCTAGAGTCAACCGTGAAACGTTTCATTGCCGACATACTCGCTAGCTCTGCTCGCGTAATGCCATTGTACGTCATGACATCGCGGAAGTTATTTGTGTTCGCGTCGTAGTGCGCTAAAATCTGTTCTTTGCTGCCGACGCCACCCGAAATCATATCGTCGCTCGACGCCTGCGCTTGTGCACCCATCACGAGCACGAACGATTGCAGCACGAGCGCAATTGCCACGAACGACATGCCTGTCCGCCGTGCAACCATTTGGCGCGACGCGCTTAACGTACGAAGCATCTGTTTCGTACGGCTTAGTATTGCGATCTGCATAGATACCCTCCTTACCGTGCCCCACCACTCGCACGTTTATATGTACTTCTCTCTACATTTTGCCACAAATCTTAAGCAAAATCAACGCCCGCAAAACCTCACGCGCTTCACCTGTAAATCAGTGTGCTATAATACCTGCATGAAGCCAGTTCATCTATCTCGTCCGCACGCTATCATGATGGTAGGATTGCCCGGCAGCGGCAAAACGTTTTTCGCGCAGCAATTCGCCGAGACCTTTAACGCGCCGTTTATCAACGCGGCGTACGTGGAAGAGCGCGGGCGCGACGAGGAGGCGTCAAGCGAACTGAACGCGATGTTTCTGGGCGAAATAGCACGCACTAATCAGACATTCATTTACGAGGGCGATAGTCTCAGCCGCACGCACCGCACCGACTTCGCGCGTTGGGCGCGTATGCATAATTATCAGCCGCTTTTTGTGTGGGTGCAGGTCGACGAGTCCACGTGCCGCCGCCGCATACTAAAAGCGCAAACTATGACCGCCGAACAATTTGACAGTGCCGTCAAGCGCTTCAGCGAACCGCACGTCCACGAAAAACCAATCGTCATTAGCGGCAAGCATACGTATGTCACGCAGGCGCGTACTGTTTTGAGCCGCCTGGGCAGTGAAAACCGCTCTGCCGCACGTCCATCGGTGCAGCCTGCCGAGCGTGTTGTGCAGCGTCCGATTCGCGTGCAATGACGCGGCGCATTTGTACAGCAGTATTAGGGGCTATATATGCCGCGTAGCCCGCAAACGATTCATGATGTTGAGTTCGGCGACATCATCGTGAAGCGCCGGACGGGAGCGCGCAGCGTGCGGATTCATCTGGGAACGGGCGGACGGTTTACGGTATCGTGCGGGCGGTTGACGCCGCTTGGATTTATTCGCAAGTTTATTGATCAATCGCGCGGTGAATTACGCCGTATGGCGGCGCGGACATCAATTACCTCGCCGTATCAGCATGGGCAGGTAATTGGCAAGCAGCATCGCATCGCCGTTGTACCGACGCAAATGGTAGAAGCACCGAGTGCAGCGATCCGCGGACAGCATATTATCGTGAAGCTGCCGCCAGCGTATGCACTTGAAGACGGCGCCGTGCAACAGCAGATTCGCGATGCGGTCGGGCGCGCGTTGCGCAAAGAAGCTAAGCAGCTATTGCCGCCGCTCCTTGCGAAACTTGCGGCGCAGTATAATTTTCACTACGCTCGCGTCCGCTTTAGTCATGCCGGCAGCCGGTGGGGAAGTTGTAGCAGCACGGGCACAATTAGCCTCAACATTGCATTGATGAAATTACCAGACGAACTGATTCGCTACGTGTTAGTTCACGAGCTATGCCACACGCGCCATATGAATCATTCAACTGCGTTTTGGCGCGAAGTGGAGCGCTACGACCTGCATTACCGCACGCACCGCCAGCAGATCAAGCGCCACACGCCTGTATTGTAGCGCGTCATTGCGGCTGGCGAGGGCGATAGCTAGAGAAGATATGGTCGTTGAAAATGGCGAGGTATATCTGCCAGATTTGGAGGAACGCGATGTTTAGTATGCGGAATCAGGTTCAATCGATAATTTTGCTTTATTTGTGCCATGTAGTACAATAACGGCGATATTGCCAATGGGTGACTGGAGAAAGAAGAGTAATAACAATGTCGGATAAATTACCCTATATCATATCTGCTGATACAGAGTATTTAATGAATGCATGGGGTGAGCGTAATAATCTTAAGGTGCCAGATTCTGGTTTTTTTACTGACTTTCAGGCTGGTTGCGTAGAGCACATTGCAAATGCATCAGCTTTCAGCGGCAATGATTTTGAACCTATAGTTATACCGCACGATAAACTTGCATCAGAGCTGCAAGGATTAGTTTCGAGATATCGACAAGATGGAGTTGTGGCGCTTGATCGAGCCTATATCGGTGATAGTATAGCAAGACACTTTGAGGTGACTCGCGCAGTGAATACCGATCTAGAAAGTATTGGTACGCAGCCTCGACCATATACACCAGCAATCTCCAAGCAAATTGACCGACTTGTCGCTAATAGCGGCACAGATCTAACGTTGGTTGATGATGTAATCTTTAGCGGTGATGCAATTGTAGAGATCTCGGAGCTGTTTCGCGCAAAAGGCCTTCAAGTAAGTACAGTCCTTGCGGCTATAGCTATTGGCGAAGGCCGCAGGAAGATTGAAGAAGCTGGCATAGAAGTCAAGTCAGTGGTCGAATACGAAGACGTGAAAGATGAGATTTGTGAACGGGACTTCCTAGCGGGTGTGCCATTTTCTGGACGTACTGTGTACCGAGAAGACGGCAGCCATTATTCGGCGCCATACTTTGCGCCATTTGGATTACCTGAACGATGGGCGTCTATTGATGACGCGACCGCAGCTCGTAAATTATCTTTGTACTGTATTGAGCGTTCAATTGAATTGTGGCAGCAAGTAGAAAACTTAAATAAAATGAATGTGCCGCACGGCTTCGTTCCGCGCCGGCTGGAGTATAATGCTGGTGATGAAAATTTTGCTGCGTATTTACTTGCGGCAAAAAGTAGTATTCAGAACGACAACTGAGCCGTAGATAACGTATTAGTAACTCTTTTCCGGATTACTATCCAACCTTGACGTCATCTTGCTCTTTGCCATGCGCTGCCGTGATGAGTAGAAGTTACGCATACTTTCTTCTGTAGTCCGCTGCCGCATTAAATGCTTTTTTGACAGCTTCTTTTGGGGATGAAGCACCCATGGTTAGCTGGCGTTCCCGGCTGTCAATATATTCATCAGCAAGTTTGTCGGCCCAGCCTCCGTAGCCCTTCAATGCAACCATAGGGATATCTGCTTGATAAGCAATAGCGAGTTCTGTGAGCGTGCCTGAGCCTCCGCTAATAGCAATTACTGCATCGCAGCCTGTCACCAAAACTGTTTCCCGACCGCCACCTCGTTCAAGCCCGCACGGTATAATAATATCCGCGTCCTTTTCCCATACATCCTTGCCTTTTCCGTACGTAATTCCTACTGTTAAACCACCGGCATCTTTTGCTCCACGACAAGCAGCTGTAGAGAGTGAATCACTGTCTTTTTCGGCGCCAAAAAATAGAATTCCGCCCATTTTGGCTACATATTTGCCTACTTCGTAGGCTGCGGCTTCAACCTCTTTTGCGTACTTCAGGTCCGCAGCCGATCCCATGACTCCGATTTGAAACTTTCTCGACATATTGCAACTCCTCGTTAGATTTAGCTTTTCTTCGTGTCAATTTTGTAATTTTTGTTCAATACCACCTACTGTAACATTTTCTTCAACAAGTAGCACGAGGAGGTGAACTATGTACGGTGTGATTGGCAAGCCGGCGTGCAGAAACTACATTCATTAGCTCTTTGCAATTGTCACGCTTACGGTTATACTAAGAATAATTATGGGTGAGCCGTCTCAGAATAATGATATTCTCCTGGAAGTAAATGTACGCCGTGCTAAGATCTTGCGTTACGCCGGATTGTTTTTGCCGCTGTTATTGGTCGCGTATAGCGTGTACTTGCAATTAGTGCCGGGTGTACGGCATTATCCGCTAACGCCGCTCATTATTGCGATTAACGCTTCGTGGGTCATTCTAGCGCTTTATCATTTCTTTGCGCCAATGAAAACGCGACACGGCGCGATTGCGCGGATTATATTATTCCATATTATCGCGTTGCTGTATATATTGTTTGTGTCGGGCTTTGACATGCCGTTTATTTACGTGTGGTCGGTGCTATTTTTGGCGAGCGCTGTGCACGCTGGCGCAGGCGGCGTGAAGCTTAGTTTGGCGATGTTGTTTGTTGCGGCGAGCGCGAGTGTTATCATTTCGGCGGACGATTTGACGCGCGTGTTTCAAATTGGGCTGCACTTTGCCGGCACGCTGATAGTGGCGTGTATTATGAATGCGATTGTCACGGCGCAGGCGATTGATCAGCGCGAGTTGCTGCGTTCGCAAACCGAGGAAAAACTGCAGCGCGACCGCGTGCTGACGATTGTGAATAATTTGGCGGACGCAATTTTGAGTGTTGATAGCCGCGGCACAATTCAATTGTACAATGCGGCAGCGCTTGATTTGCTTGACACCAACTCCGAGCTGACCGGAAAGAAAATCGACGCTGTGCTCACTATGAAAAATAACGAGGGCGAAACGGTTAAATTTACGCAGCTTTTGCATCGTATTCACAGCGTTCGCATGCGCGATGACCTGAGCGCTAAAATATCCGGAGAAGTTGTCCATCTAAGCGTCGTCTACTCGCCGATTCGGAACGCCAACAGTACGCATGCGAGCGGTAGGGACGGTTATATTATTATTCTACGCGACATAACCAAGCAGAAGTCGCTTGAAGACGAGCGCGACGAATTCATATCGGTTGTCAGCCATGAACTACGTACGCCGATCGCCATCGCCGAAGGTTCGCTCAGCAATGTTCAGCTCATGATGGAGCGCCCCGACATTCCGCAGGCCACATTGCACGATGGCGTCAACGCAGCGCACCAGCAAGTCGTATTCCTCGCGAAAATGGCAAATGATTTATCTACGCTGAGCCGCGCCGAGCGCGGTGTTGCCGACACGCCGGAGCTGATTGACGTTGCTGAGCTAATTAGCGAACTATACGCTGAGTACTCGCCTGAAGCTACCGAGAAATCACTCTACTTCGATCTAGATCTTGATCCGCAGCTTGGCGCCGTTAACGAGAGCCGCCTCTATTTGAAAGAGTTATTGCAAAATATCGTTACGAACGCTATTAAATATACCCAAACGGGTGGTGTTACTGTGTCGGTAAAACGTTCAGCGCCGCGGTTGCTGACATTCACCGTGAAAGACACCGGTATCGGCATCAGTCGCAGCGACCAGCAGCATTTATTCCAGAAGTTTTGGCGCAGCGAGGACTATCGCACGCGCGAAACAGGTGGTACGGGGCTGGGGCTGTACGTCGCACATAAACTTGCGAAAAAATTAAACACGACGATTGAGCTAAAAAGCCGTTTGAACCACGGTTCAACCTTTAGCTTCAGTTTGCCGTCGACGAAGCGCAGGAAATAGCGCCGCTTGCAATTTTAGCGTGTGCGGCGTACAATAAACTTGACAGTCTGGTTCATACCAGACTTATTTAATTGGGAGAAACCATTGTGGCAGCATCAACAAAATCAACGAAAGGCAAAAAAAATAAGCCAACTGTAACGCGTATTAAGGCGAGCGACAGCAGTGCGCCGAAACGCGCAGCTGCAGTAAAAGCCAAACAGAATGCAGCAATAAAATCCACGCCAAGCGCAAAAGAGAAGTCCGCCTCTAAAGCCAAAAAACTCTTAGGCGGCAGCCAAAAGTCTACGAATACAGCAAGCAGCAAAAAATCTACAAGTTCGCGCCGTAATCCGCTGCGCGCCGTTCGCAGCTATTTCGTTGGTGCGTGGCAAGAACTCAAGCAAGTCCGCTGGCCTGACCGCCGCAGCACCTGGGCGATGACGGGCGCGCTTATCGCGTTTACTGTTGTGTTTGTCGTCGTTATCCTATTGATTGACTACGGATTTTCGTGGCTATTCAAACTAATTATCGGTACAAAGTAGAAAAGAAAGGAATCAATTAGCATGGTAAAAAATCGTTACGACAGCGCACGGCAGTGGTATGCAATCCACACGTACTCAGGCTATGAGGAAAAGGTCGCGGATAGCATCAAGCAGCGCGCGCAAACCATTGACATGGCAGACAAAATCTTCGACGCGATGGTACCGAAAGAAAAACAAATCCAAATCAAAAACGGTAAGCGAAAGATTGTTGACGCAAAGATTTTTCAGGGTTATGTGCTCGTTGAAATGAAATTGACCGACGAAACGTGGTATATTGTGCGCAATACGCCAGGCGTAACGGGATTCGTGGGCAGCGGCACATCGCCGACGCCTGTGTCCGATGCGGAAATGAATAAGATTAAAAAGCGTATGGGCGTGGAAGATCCAAAACATCAAATTGATTTTTCAGAGGGCGAAGTTGTCAATATTATTGACGGACCATTCAAAGGTTTTGAGGGCGCGGTAAGTGAAATTGACACTGCCAAAGGCAAACTCAAGGTTATGGTTAGCATGTTCGGGCGCGATACGCCGGTAGAACTGGACGCGCTACAGGTGAAGAAAGTATAGCACCTCATGGCACTGTAGCGCATGTTCTGATTGCATAATCACGCGAAATAGCGTATAATCAACCTGTTACGCACTTATATATTATTGCTTTCTGTAAATTGCACAAGAAAAGGGACTAACATTATGGCAAAACAAGTTATTGGTAATCTGAAACTCCGTATTCCAGCTGGTCGCGCGACTGCTGGTCCGCCGGTTGGCAGCACGCTCGGTCAGTGGGGTTTGAATATGATGGATTTCATCAACCCGTTTAACGAGACAACTAAAAAGGATATGGGTAAAGACGTTATTGTGCATATCCAAGTGTACGAAGACCGTACGTTTACATGGAAATCGCTCGGGCAGCCGGTTGACGATATGATTCGCGAGAAAATCGGTATCAAAAAAGGCAGCGGCAAACCGCACGCCGAAAAAGTCGGCAAAATTACACGCGCGCAGCTAGAAGAAATTGCCGAAATAAAGAAAGATCAGCTCAACGCGATTGACTTAGACGGCGCAGTAAAAGTTATTGCTGGTACCGCCCGCAGCATGGGCGTGGAAGTTGTCGACTAGACTTAGACGGTAATGTAAACAGTGAGAGCGCTTTGGTCTTTGGCTGGAGCGCTTTTTATTATCTGCGAAGATGCAATAAGTCGCCGCAAACACTTTACGGAAAGAAAATATTATGCTGTTTCATGCCACGCGAAAAAACACGCAAGTGTTATAATGGAGTCATCGGGATGTAGCGCAGTTTGGTAGCGCACACGGCTGGGGGCCGTGAGGTCGCAAGTTCGAGCCTTGTCATCCCGACCAGTTTTTGGTACGGAAAAATCAAGAGAGATTATTTTAAATTTTTAAAGAAGATATTAAAGAATATCTTGATTTAATGATTTACGAAATTGCCATCAAATAAAACTTTCCAATATTATAATTAGGGGGAATGTTGAGTGAACTATAAATATAAAAATCCATACGAGCATTTGTCTGGAAAATTAAATGATAGAAAACTAATTGCCGCCGGTTTTTCAGAAAAAACCTATGATACAGGGAATGTTAAACTGAACTATGTCGTCGGTCCTAATAATGGACCAAGTTTATTGTTGATTCCAGCCCAAATCGGTATATGGGAAAGTTATAGGAAAGTACTCTTACCGCTATCGAAAATTTTTCACATATATGCCATAGATGTGAGAGGTCATGGAAAATCTTCTTGGACACCGGGACATTATTCATGGAAAATTATTGGTGAGGACATAAAGCTATTTATAGAAAATGTAATAAAACAAAAGGTAATTATCAGCGGAAATTCATCGGGTGGCATTATCGCTCTTTGGTGCGCCGCTAATATTCCCGAATATGTTTCGGGGGTTGTTCTTGAGGACGCGCCTATTTTTTCTGCTGAAATGCCGCGGTTTAAAGAGCAAGATAAATTTGTATATAACGGACTAAAACACCTTGTTGATCAAATCGGGAATATACCAGATAGAGATTTGGCAAATTATTTTAAAGATATGGAAGTGCCGGCCTCTGATAGGAGGATCAAAAGAATTCCAAATTGGTTTGTCAGTTGGTTATCACGAAAGATAAAGAAGTTTCAAAATAAATACCCTGATAGCCCAGTCCAAATTGGATTCCCATTCCCAGATAACTTGCGTTTGCTAATTAAATCACTATCTATGTTTGACCCAGATTTTGCCAGAGCCTTTGTAGATGGTAGATTTTATGATGGTATTGACCATGCAGAGGCTTTTGAGAAAACGAAATGCCCCATATTGCTTATTCAAGCCGATTGGAAACGATACGAAAATTACGGGCTTGTAGGAGCGTTTGATGACGATGACGCTCAGCATGCTATTTCTTTAGCTCCGCAAATAATATATAAAAAAGTTTCTGCTAATCATGTTATTCATGCTTTCAAGCCAAAAGAGTATATTAAACTATTATCAGAATTTAGAGAAATAGTATCTGATAATTCTATAGTCTAATGCACTTCGCTATAAAACGTACTCCTTCATAATAAGGAGTACGTTTTGTTTTTTACATTCGCGCCGTTTAGTAAATAAACTGTCCAAACGTCCCGGGGCGCACCGTGCGTTTATTATAATTACCGGCTTTGTAGTTCCAGCCCATTTCGGACACAGTATACGAGCCGTCGGCGTTAACGCTTTCGACATAAGCGACGTGTCCATTCGTGACGGCGACCGCGCCGGCTTGCGGTGCCGTGCCGGTAGATTTGCCGGCGCGCTGTGCAGCACCGATCCAGTTATAACCAGCGTTGCCGTACACTGCAACATCAGGACGGCGGCTATGCACGTAGTCGGTGCACCACATGCCATTACCGACGTAGTAGCTGCTTGAGCTGACCGGCTTGCTCGTGTACTGGCGCGTCGTATATGTACTGCGCCGAGAGACAGGCGCAGGCGCTGCCTGTGCGCGGACTGTTTGCTGGGCGGCAAGCGCAGCGCTCGTGCGGTCGGCGAGCTGTTCGTTGGCAGCTGGTACGCGAATTTTATCGCCCGGATTAATTGTGTCTGGGTTGGCGATTGATTCGTTTGCATCAAATAAACGCGTCCATGTCGTACCGTTTGCCTCGGCGATTGAGCTAAGCGAGTCGCCCTCCGCCACCGTTACGATAACATCTTTTTTATCGTTTTTTGGCTCTTTGTCTTTTTTGTCAGATTCTTGTTTACTATCGGTTGACGTTTTGTCGTCCGATGTGGTTGGTGCAGATTCGGCAAACGCCGGAGCACTCCAGAGCGCTGCGGCAATGGCAACTGCCAACACCGCTAATGCTTTGTTGAAACGCATCGTTTCCTCCTTATACCCCCACGGCAAAAGGTAATAAAATTTATAAATTATCAAACCGTGGAACGCAATGCTTACGCTTATATGTCAATAGCAAAGTGCAAACATGCAAAGCCGATACTAGCACGCCAAAAATATACTGTCAACGATTTTTTGCGTAATATGGCAAAAGAACAGATACAAAATACCTAGACTTTTGATGCGCTTTTTGGTACAATCAAATGTGTAATAATTCAATAGGTTGGGAGATTAGTCAAGGAAATGGCTCATCGTTCGCACCACAGAAAGGAATCGCTAAACTATGGCAAGAAAAGCTGAATTGCTTGAGCAGGCAGCTAAGCTGAAACTTGATGTTTCGGCAAAAAACACGATCGCAGAGATTGAGGCAGCGATTAATGCGGCGAGCGCGTCAGCTGCTGCAAATGATTCAACTAAAGACTCCGGCGTTGTCGCAGAGCGCGAGGCTGTCGTGGCAAAAAGTGGTAAGCGCAGCGCTAAGGCGCTTGAAGAGGCTGAAGCAAAAGCAGAAAAAGAAGCCCGCAAACAAGCTGGCGATACTACGCCGCAAGGCGACGCTGACGCAGCGGTTAAAAAAGGTCCGGCGCCAAAAGTCCGTCCGTTGATTGAGCGCCGCGGCAAAGCCTATCGCAAAGCCGCCGAGAAAGTTGAGGCAGATAAGATTTATAACCTGCATGATGCGCTTATGCTTGCAGTAGAAACCAATCCAGCAAAGTTTGACGCTAGCGTTGAGGTTCATGTGCGCTTGGGTGTTGATCCGCGCCAAGCTGATCAAAACATCCGCGCTACTGTCGTGCTGCCGCACGGCACGGGCAAAACCGTCCGCGTTGCTGTCTTTGCGCCAGAAGCTGACGCCGCTAAAGCAAAGGAAGCCGGCGCCGACGTTGCAGGTGAAGAAGCTATTGTGAAATTGCTCGACAAAGGTACGCTTGACTTTGACGTGCTGATCGCAACGCCCGCCTACATGCCAAAACTTGGCAAGTACGCCCGTCAGCTTGGTCCGAAAGGTTTAATGCCGAACCCGAAGAGCGGTACTGTCGCTGCTGACGTTGCCAAGGCAGTTTCCGAAGCCAAAGCTGGTAAGGTTGAGTATCGTGTTGACAAGCAAGCGATCATCCATCTGAGTATTGGTAAGGTTAGCTTCGGTGTTGATAAGCTTGAGGAGAATGCTAAAACATTCTTTGCTAGTCTGCAGAGTCAGAAGCCGTCTAGCTTGAAAGGCAGTTACGTTAAGTCGACCGCTATTGCCACGACGATGGGGCCGGGGATTGCGACCGAAAACCAAGTAAATTAAACTCAGCATTTTCGGGACAACCCCTGAAGAACTAGCAATGACACAGCATGAAAGGTATCAAAACCCTGCATTGGCTGCAAGGAAGCTTAATGCCCTCCACGAATCCATAAACGAAGCACTTATCCACGGATGAAACCGAAGGCAATACGGTATCGCTTGGCAGTGTTGTCGATATCAGATACGACAAAACTGGGAATATTATAACGACTCTTGTGACTGGCGCAACCCATGATGTTAAGGATTTCTGCGGACGCAGTGATGTTAAAGGCGTGACAATATTTAGCCCTATTGGCAAAGCCATACTTGATCTATCAGTTGGCGACTCTACAGAAGTAACCATCAATAACAAAAAATACCAATAAGTATCACCAGGATTCGTAGCCTTAGTGAACTTTCAGCATAACTTTTAGTAAACCAACTTAATACAAGGAATGTGACTACAATGAAAACCGAGTATGAAGCTAAATTTGTCAACATAAGTACCTCTGAGATTCGGCAGAAGCTGCGGTCTCTTGGCGGATCATCCGAAAAGCCTGAGCGGCTAATGCGGCGAGTGACAATTGACAGCCCCAAAATGAAGCAGAACAAAGGCTATTTGCGCGTCCGCGACGAGGGCGACTGCGTGACGATGACTTACAAGCAATTTGACAAGCTATCCGTTGACGGCGCCAAAGAGCACGAGGTGAACGTCGATAATTTTGAAGAAACCATCGCTATCCTAGAGGCTGCTGGTCTCCCATATACCTCTTTCCAAGAGTCCAAACGCGAAACGTGGCGGTTAGGTGATGCTGAAATTGTCATCGATGAATGGCCATGGCTAGCGCCGTATATCGAAATCGAAGCGAATGATGAACATGCAGTCAGGGAAACCGCCGAGGCTCTCGGTCTTTCATGGGGCGATGCAATTTTTGGCGATGTTATGGCGGCTTACCGAGCACAATATCCCCACTTGACTCCATTTGATACCATCGCCTCAATACGAAACGTCACCTTTGATTCGCCCCTACCAGATATGCTTAAAAAGTAACTACTGTATTTGTTGCATGCTTAGTCTAGTTTCGTCTACAAATACAAACTCATAGCAGACCGCCAATTTTCCCGTAAAATAGATCCTTGAAGCTCTACAACACCCTCACGCGCCACAAAGATGAACTCCAGCCGCTCGATGGGTAGGCGGTTCGCATGTACACCTGCGGGCTGACGGTGTATTCGCAGCCGCACATCGGCAATTGGGTCGGCTATATCTATTGGGATGTGTTGGTGCGACTATTACGGGCAAGATATTCCAGTTGTCCGAACACAAAATATCACCGACGTTGGGCATTTGACCAGCGATGATGATGACGGTGAGGATAAGATGGAGAAGGGGGCGCGCCGCGAGGGCGTCATACCATCAGGACGTCGCTCACTCATTAGTAACAACATTATACACTATATTGTTAATGCTGTCAATGCTTATGCCGTAGCTAACAGGGGAGTAGGACTATGGCTTTGATGGTACTTAACTTAACACCCTAACCGCAACAATTTGCCTTAAAGACTTCAAGCGGGGTTAAGCCGCCTAGACGCTTTCTGAGTCTGTTATTCAATATATTTTCTAGGTCTAATATACATTAGAGCCGTAAGCTTTTTGAAGTCAGCGCCTTTAGGATAAAAATCTCTAATTAGCCCATTAAAGTTTTCATTCCTGCCGCGCTGGCTGGATTTATACGGGTTAGCAAAGTAAATATCTGCAGCCAGTGTTTTCTCAAGCGGCACGGCCAGCTGCTAAACTCAGCCCCCATTGCCGTAAGTAATGGTGGCAACATTACTTTTGCCAAAGACTCTTTCAATATCCACCTTGGTTTGTTTGGTAATACTGGTGGCATTGTAGCCAATAACTAAACTAATAGAGCCTAATCCGGACTTACGCTCGGTATGGGTTAATAGTCTATCTTTAGTATCTAGTCCAAAGATGGTATCTCCCTCCAGATCGGTATAACTTTCTAAATTATCTATACTTGCCGGCCGGTCATGAATAGAATGCTTGCCTCTATTGGTATTGTTGTATGGTAATTTAGCAGTATTCTTAAATGGTTTACCACGCCTACGGAGCGAACTAATTGCCTTTCTTACCGCTCATTGCCATTAAGACTATAGATGTAACGGCAGACGGCCATGCGGGATACGGGGCGAAGCCCCGTATCTCCTGTCCAGCCATCGTCATCTTTAAGAGCTTGGCCTGCCAATATGGCATCTATTCGCAGGGAGATTTGTTCCGGCGACCATCGCAACTTGAGTTTAGCCTTAATATATGCCAGTGTCCGGGCATATATTGGTTCAGTCAGTTTCTTACTAGTCCTAAAGACGCCCGAATGGTGTTTAGCAGCATATTATATACTTGTTGTTAGACGCGTTTCTAACGTCCTTGCCGGTTAATTGGCTTTCCAAAAATCCATTAAACCACGGGGCTAAATTGGAAAGCAAGTCTCCTCGCAGGAGTATGTACTCGGTACATTCTCCTTTTTTTGGGAGCATTACGTTTACTCCCAATGACACCTTGCGCGAGTGCGAGCGGAGAGCGGAGTCCGATACTCCCGTCATCGCCCCATGACAGTTGAGCCGCCCCAGACATAAGCTGTCTGTTCACGCTCCTGTCTGGGGCGGCTTTTCTTTTGGAATAGGAATGACCAAACTCAAAAAGGTCATAGGCACATTCCTTTAGTAAAATAGTTATTGAAACCAACTAATTTTTCTAAGGAGGAGTAGCTATGAGCATATGCACTAGCCAGTCTATGACCTTGACTACAATTTTACCAAATAACGCCCGACTTGCGCGAATCAATCCGGTTAGACTATTGAGTGAGGCTAAGTTTAGACTGCGCTTCATTGAACATTATCTAAACACCTCAAAGAATGCTAGTGAAACCTGTCGTTTGTTTGGTATTGCTCGTAGTCTTTTCTACAAATGGTACAACCGCTACGACCCATACAATCTATCTAGCCTAGAGAATAAGTCATCTAAGCCGCACAAAGTCCGCTCAGTATCGTACTCGCTCAAACTGGTTAGCGTTATTCGCCAACTGCGCCAGTCTAAGGATACGGCACTCTACTCTGCTCACAAGATAGCCTTAGTCTTAAAGCGAGACTATCCAAAAGACACTAACTTTCATGTTTCAGCCGCTACCGTAGGGCGCATTATTAAGCGGTTCAAGCTGTTCTTTAGCGAAGTAGTTAGACACGTCAAAAAGCGTAAAACCAACCAGAGCGCAATCCAACCCACCAGAAAGCGTAAGCCAGCTGGTATCCATAAAACCATCTCTAAAGCACGTCAGCTCATTAGAGTTCGACATGAAGCACGTTTATGCCTCTAGCCGGAAGTACTATGCCTTCTGCGCCATTGACGTATTCACCAGAGAAGCGGTTATTCATGTCGCCAAAAGTGCTTCTAGCCGCCAAGCCAAACTAGCTCTAGAGAAAGCAGTATCCGTATTTGGTAGGGACATAGCCGTCCTTAACGACAACGGCAGCGAAAACCTCGGCCAGTCTTACCAGTACCTCGAACAAAACGGCATCACCCAATACTTTGCCCGGCCACACCAACCCAAAGACAAACCTTACGTCGAAAGGTTCATCGGCAGCTACCAACGCGAATGCCTTAACCAATGGCAACGCGACATCCACAACCTAGCCGACCTGGATACCTACACCACCCGCTGGCTTAACAACTACCACTACCATCGTCCGCACAACAGCCTAAACGGCCTCACACCCGACGAGTTCTGTGCTACACTAAACCTAACTATTACACGACGGAGAGTGTCTATGGGGTGGTGAGTTTGGACATAGGATTTGCACTCGTTTTATATTCGTCGTACACTGGAATTGACGGTAATTTCATGAGGGAACGAATGAGAACGCAAGAACATGCATATCTTGATTTGCTGCGCGATGTGCGTGATAATGGTGAGAGTAAGGATGATCGTACCGGTACAGGTACGCGCAGCGTGTTCGGGCGGCAGATACGGTTCGATCTGTCGAGCGGCGAGTTTCCCGCACTCACAACGAAACGGCTCTATTTTGACACTTGCAAGCGCGAGTTGTTATGGTTTTTAAGCGGCGACCGCAATCTAGAAGCGCTCGCACGGCAGAATGTACACATTTGGGACAGCTGGCCGTACCGGCATTACGTAGAGGCGACAGAGGGGCGCCAGGTGTCTCCAGAAGAAACGTCTACACCGGAGTGGCGTAGCGGCATGAAAGCGTTTATCGGACGCATTGCGACGGACCACGCTTTTGCCGAGCAATGGGGCGATTTAGGCCCGGTTTACGGCTATCAGTGGCGGCATTGGCCAGACGGAAAGGGCGGCGAAATCGACCAAATCCAGCGCGCTGTCGACACGATCAAAACGAACCCGGCTAGCCGGCGCAACATTGTGAGCGCGTGGAATGCCGCCGATATTGACGAGATGGCAGTAGCGGGGCTGCCGCCATGCCATACAATGTTCCAGTTCAACGTGCGCGGCGATCGCCTAGATTGTCAATTATACCAGCGTAGCGCTGATATGTTTTTGGGTGTGCCGTTCAATATTGCTAGCTATGCGCTATTGCTCTGCATGATGGCGCATGTCACCGAGCTCAAACCGGGCGAGTTTGTCCATACGTTCGGTGACGCGCATATCTATAATAATCACATTACGCAGGTTGATGAACAGCTTAGCCGCGAGCCGTTGCCGCTGCCAAGGCTATGGTTGAATCCAGAGGTTGATAACATTTTCGAGTTTGCGCCGGACGACATTAAACTTGTCGGCTATCAGCATTGTCCGAGTATCAAAGCGCCAGTAGCAGTGTAATCACAGTTAGACCCGCAGGGCTACATGTATTACGCACGCTTATACGTCACGAAACTATACGCGTACCGATTCGCATCGTCTGCCGGAAACGATTGGCGTCCGCACTCATGCCAGCTGTCGTCAAGCGGCGGAAAGTAACGGTCGATGCCAGTAAACGAATAATTGACTTCAGTTGCGTAAATAACGTCGCAATCCGCCAGTGCTTGCTTATAAACACTCGCGCCGCCGATTACACACGGCTGATGCTGCGCGATTTCATATGCTCGCGCCAGGCTACCAACAGCTATAACGTCTGCCGCGCCAAGCGCCCGATGCGTCACGACGATATTCTCGCGCTGCGGCAGCGCTCGTCCAATCGACTCAAACGTTGCGCGCCCCATGATGATTGATTTACCTATTGTCAGCGTGCGAAAATGTTTCAGATCAGCCGGCAGCGCCCGTCCCCACGGCAAATCGCCGCGCGCGCCGATACCACGGTTTCTATCGTACGCCACGACAATACATTTTTCCATACGTTCATGATACAATATTGGTAACGTTAGGGGAAATTGTGCAGGAATCAACGGCTATTTATAGCGACATTGAGATAAAAAAAGCGCTTGCGAGCGGGCATATTGTGTGCGATCCGGCACCCGCGCGAATCAACGGCTCAAGTATCGACGTGACGCTTGGCTATTATTTTTACTACGCTGGCGGCGCCAAAAACGGCGATGCGCTATTCAACCCGTTCGACCAGGCGGACGTTAAGCGGTATTTTGGCGCGTACAACATCGCGAAACCATGGCGCGACGCGCGGAAACGTTTGGCGAGCTCAATTGCAAATATCGCAGAGATTACTAACATTCCCAACGACCACCCCGTTATCGTTTTGCGGCCGAATGAACGGATTCTCGCGCATACGCATGAATTTATCGGTATTTTGCCGCCTGGCACAACCAGTATGCAGGCGCGCAGCACTACAGGGCGCATTGGTATATCGGCGTGCTATTGCGCGGGATGGGGCGATCCGGGCTATATCAACCGTTGGACAATGGAAATTCATAATCTCAATGAGCGCGAACATATCGTATTGCCCGTTGGCTATCGTATCGCGCAAATTGTCTTCAGCGCTACCGGCCCGGTTGAGACAGAATATTCGCGCGCTTCGGGCAACTATCAATCTGCGCCAAGCGCCGACCTTGCTGCTATCAAAGCTGCTTGGCGCCCCGATATGTTGTTGCCGCGCGCTTACGCATCGCCCGTTAAGCTGCCGCGGGTAGTTGAGGGGCTTGCTGAAGGATTACTATAATGATTACGCGCGGGCGCTATATTGTCATCGAGGGGAATGATGGCACGGGAAAATCGACGCAAGTCCGCCTTTTGCAAACATATTTCCATGAGCAGGGGCGTAGCGTGGTAACTATTGAGGAGCCAGGCGGCGGCTCAGCACCTACGACGCCTGCCGCGCGTTATCTGCGCGCGGTTATCAAAAATGGACGGCTGCAGCGCGATCCAGAAATTAATCTGGCATTGTTCAGCGCGGCGCGGCGAGAATTGTGGCAGCACAGCATTGCGCCAGCGCTTGAGCGGGATGCAGTCGTACTGGCGGCGCGTAATTATCTCTCGACGCTCGCGTACCAAGGCTACGGCGAAGGGCTTGACCTTGATCATATTCGCAAAACGACCGCGCTTTTCACTGATGCGCGTTATATGGCGCCGGATCATATAGTTGTTCTGACTATGAACGACGACGCCGAGCGCAAACGCCGCCTCGCCGAACGTAGCAGTTCAGTGCGTCTTGACGCGTTCGAATCGCGCGCTGATGATTTTCAGTATAGCGTAAATAACGGTTACGCTGCGCTCGCCCGCGATATGGTGCTGCCCGTCGTTGAGTGTATCGCGCCGGATCACCGCAAGACGCCGGCAGAGATTCAGGCGGAGATTTTACGGATTATTTCGTAGCAGGAATCAATTAGTCGGCGCTGCTTGCGCTGCTGCCAGATGCGATCCTGCGTGCTTCTACAATTTCTGGGTATTTTCGACAAAACTCTTCATTATACGCTGCCCGCTCCGCTTCATACCGGCGCTGCTGCTCTTGTCGAACGGTTTGGCTCACTGCGTAGAATGTCGTTGAAATTGGAATTGCCGCATCACTATCAATTACTGCCGATATACGCGTATCTAAATCATCAACGTTTGCGAGCATCTCAGCCCACGCCTCGGTGCCGTGCGACCTGTCCGCCGATAAAATCTCCGCTCGAACATCTTTTGATAAATTCGCAAGCGGCAATACATAGGATTCGCGCAGCATAATTCGCGTATCAATCTCGCATGTCGCTACGTTCGTGCGGCGCGTCACCAAAACTGCTTCCGGCGCCTTTTTCGCGTCTGTTATGTCTACGTTGAATGCCCGGAATTTAATGCGTTCATTTCGCTCGCACTGTTCATTCGCGCCAACCTCGGCAAAGGTTTCAGCTATCGCCGCGTGCATGCGTTCAAGCAAATGCTCGTCGTTTCCCGTTACGCGCGCTAGCTCCACCGATCCCATGCCGATTGCCCGCCGCAAGTATAACAGTTCAGTTGGCGTCGCTAGACCATCAAGTGCTTTAGCTTCAACCCATTCAAGCTCCCTGCCGGCAAGCGGCGCTTCGCCCTCAATACATTCGTTCAAACGGCTCTCGTAATTCTGCTGATTCTTCGTCGTATGCCGAGCGCCGCGCGACAGCAGGTGCAGCTGCACGAAATCGCGGACGGCTGGCGATGTATCGGGGTCCAAACAAGCAAGTACGCGCTCTGCCAGCGTATTTTGAACATCGCGCCATAAATCGCAGTTCTCTGATTTAATACGTAGCGGCGTCGCGCTGTAATCCAGCCAGTGCGCTAGCAATATATCACGCGGCTGCTGATACTCCTCGCGCGCCGGCGCTAAACAACGGGATTTTATCATACCAAATGCGTATTTTACTAGAAAAATTACTATCTGTCAATACTATTCTTGTAATCTTGGCGTGTTTCTGCTACAATGCTAGCTAAGACATTGCCAAAGACCGTAGCGGGCGAGCCGTGAAAAGCGAAGCGCCGATAAGAATGCTACCGAGGGAATTACTCCGCTTTTCGTCTTTGCGCATGCAGGGGCGTTTTTTGTCAGTGTCGCACCTTAACAATGCGGTCTCATTTATCAAAGCAAACGAAAGGATTTTGTCTATGGCGATTAGCAAAGACAAGAAACAAGCTTTGGTCGCAGAAATGAGCGAGCTGTTCGCGAACGCGAAAAGCACGGCTGTCGCAAAATACCAGGGAATCAGCGTGGCTGAATTGCAGGAATTGCGTAAAAACGCACGCGAAGCCGGCGTTGTCATCAAAGTGGTGAAGAACCGCCTGGTGCGCGTTGCGATGAGTAAAAGTGACACCTATGAAAGCACCGATACAACGGCGCTCACAGGACAGTTGCTTTATGCTGTATCGCAGGACGATGAAGTTATGCCTGCTAAGGTGCTGAATGATTTTGCCAAAACTCATCCAGCACTTGAGCTCGTCGCTGGCTTCAGCGGTGAAGGCGTGGCGCAAAGCACCGCTGAAGTAACGGCGCTTGCCGGCTTGCCAAGCAAGAATCAGCTTATTGCCGAAACAGTGGCGCAATTGCTCTCGCCGGTTCACGACGTTACAAACGCGCTTTCCGGCAATCTTCATGCGCTGCTTGATGGTGTCGCCGATAAAGCTGCTGCGTAAGAACCAAAGTTTAGTATTAATGTTAGAAAATACCAAAGGAGAAATTCTATGGCAGATGTAAAGAAACTTGCCGAAGAGCTGACTAAATTGACAGTTCTAGAGGTGAACGAATTAAAAACCGTTTTGAAAGAAGAATACGGCATTGAGCCGGCTGCTGCTGCGGTTGCAGTCGCTGGTCCGGCTGCTGACGCGGGCGCTGCTGCCGCCGACGAAAAAACCGAATTTACCGTCACATTAAAGGACGCTGGTTCGCAAAAAGTTGCCGTTATCAAAGCGGTGAAGGAGCTAACTGGACTTGGTCTCGGTGAAGCTAAAGCGCTTGTTGACAATGCGCCAAGCCCGATCAAAGAGAAAGTCTCAAAAGACGAAGCCGAGGCTGCTAAAAAAGCTCTGGAAGACGCTGGCGCGGCCGTCGAACTGGCGTAAGCTTACTTCTACATATCTACGGAGATCGCATTGTTATTACTAAATTACTCCGCTCTAAAATAGGGCGGGGTAATTTTAGTTGATCTCATTGTGAATAACTTCGAGCATATTCATCATTTATTGATTAATGTAACGCAAAATGCTTATATAGTAATATAATTATAGGGAGTAAGTAAAAGATGGCTAATTTAGAGCTCAGATCAAAGAAAGACTATTCGCCAGTCACTACAGCCGGAATTGAAATCACGAGAGACATAAGCGAGTGGTATGAATTGGCAGATAGATACAAAGTACAGCCTGAAGAAATTGGACTTATAGATTTAAATCGGAGCGGCATCCACCTCCCAGACGGCGAAATACCTGAGAATTTTCGAGCAAGATTTATCGGAACGGTAAATTATGGAAACGATCTCTCGTGGTTCGCTCTACCCGTTAGAAGACGCGAAGATACAATGTTTCAAGCAAGAGAGGGGGCTATTTATTTCAACGATAAACAAATTGGATTCATAGACGGTTCAATCGAGCTTGACACGTGTGACACGTCTTACCAACGAGGTCCTCACCTCCTAAACCTCAATAGCCGCAGCAGGAGTAACTGTGCTGGGTATAGAGCGTGCGTCCATAACGATAAAACACTATACGATAAACGAGTTATAAAAGATCGTCATGAACTTACTACTTATGAGGACTTAGAGAAATTTTTTGACACTAAGTCTGCTGAGGGGCTAGAGATAGATAAACTGAAACAGATAGCAGTAGTTACGGGGTTATTTGGAGGTGAAGCTAACGTTGTAAACCATATGAGGCAAATACATAAAATAATAGAACCGAGGGGTTTTAGAGGTGAGTTAATGTATTTTGGCTGTGAAGTTAATAGCGATGAAGCGCTACGAGAATTGTCTAATCTCGGTAATACCTCTCTCGTCTATGCAGTAGATAACTTCACAAATAGAGCTAAGTTTCTTGCCCCTTTTAAAGCCGGTATTAGTCTAGATGATGCGCATAGTACGATGGCTCGAGCTAGGGCTTTGGGCATGGAAACCTCGTTTGCGTATATCGCAGGCGTAGATGATATTGAAAGCATGCATGCTGGTATGAAACTATTCAAAGACGTGTCTTCGCGCTTTCCGATAATTAATGTATTTCATGTACAAACGAGAGTTCAGGGGAAAGTCATGAACGAGGAGGCGAAGCATCTTGAATATTATTTAAAAGCCAGGGCATTAGTTGAAGATGTATTTCAAGATACATCACTCAGACCTAGAAGATGGGAGAACTACCGACCGCTATGGTATAAGACTTTTGGTAACGAGCTATTAAACACCAGCCCTTTCGGAGAATAGCCGTATGGTTGTCGTAATTAATCCGCCCAATGAAGTGTATGTTAAATTATTTGATGAACTTGCGTTTCATTTGCGCGCAATATTACCGAAGCGGCAAATTCATCATGTCGGCAGTACAGCCGTTCCAGGACTCGCCGGCAAAAACATTATTGACATACTGGTTTCAGCGCGTAACATTCACGATATTGCAGCGATAAAACGCCGCCTACAAAAAGCTGATTTTTTCCCTGGGTCACATAGCGACCCTACGAACGGCTATGTATTTATGGCGTCGCGGCGCGAAGAAACAAGCGCAGGCGACATCCATATCCATATCGCAGCCATTGGCACGGCGCGCCATGGCGATTTTTTGCTGCTGCGCGATTATTTGCGCGCCCACCCTGAAGAAGCTAAAGCGTACGCCGCAGCAAAATCTGTAATCGTACGCGATACGAACGGCGACCGCAGCCAGTATAAATTGCGTAAGAGTAAATACGTTGCTGAATTACTTAGGCGAGCGCGGCGCTGGAAATATAATCATAATTAACAAAAAAGCGCCCCCGAGAATACCAGGAGCGCTTCCGCGTATCGACAAACGGACTATCGCTATTTTGCTTCGTCTTCCGCCTCAGCTTCTTTGGCCGATTTTTGCAACGGCGCGGCGACTTTTTCGAATGAGCCGCCGGCTTTTTCAAGCGCTGGGATCACGCTCTTTGACGCGGTCGCTGCATACCCGCAGCAGAACGGCGTTTTCACTGCATATCAGGATGGTAATGTAGTGCTGCAGCAATTTACGGTCAAAAAACCGTTTGATTGCCGCGCGGCGGAAAAACGAATCGCGCACCATTTTCACGAAGTGCGCATTACTAATGAAATGCTTGAGCCACTCGTCCGTGTACTCAAAATGCATCCAGCCTACACTGCTACCCCAATGTATTTTTATGAAAAGACCCTCACGCGGACGACTCGCGATGAACTCGCGCAATCAATAACGCCGCAGGCTTTTCATGACATCGCAAAATCTGCCCGTATCTCTATACAGCCAGTACCGCCTACAAAATAGCAACCGCGATGCCGTACAAAAAATACAACGACTTTTCAGAAACTACTGTTATTCGTGTGGATAAACGATGCAATCCTTGACAGCGAACGATGAAAGCGTATAATGAAATTGATATCATCAAGAAACATACAAAGGAATGCGAGAACCAGTATGTCAGAATTACCAGAAAAACAAGTCAAACGGCTTAAGTCGCTGATTCAGGAAGCGGAAACAAATTTAGCCGCCGCTAAAGAATTGCTCATGAGTATTTTGGGCGATGACGGGCAAATTGTGACGCCGGTTAACAGCCGCGACGACGTTACCGGCAAAATTATTGAGGGCGTGTTCGACGGACAAACCATGGTTGGTCCGGACGGCAAGAATTATCCAGTGCCAGCTAACTATGCGAGCAAATCGAAACTGGTTGAAGGCGACATTCTCAAGCTAACCATTGCGAGCGACGGCGGCTTCATCTACAAACAAATCGGGCCAGTTTCGCGCAAGCAAATCATTGGTACGCTTGTGCAACACGACGGCGCATATTACGTTGAAGCGCAGGGCAAAGAGTATCGCATCTTGCTTGCGAGCGTCACTTACTTCCGCATCAATGTTGGCGATCAAGTTACTATCATCGTGCCGGAAGATGATCCGGACGCCAGTTGGGCAGCGGTAGAAGCCGCGTTGTAGCCGATAAAATGGCTCGTGAATTAGTTGATTTGCCGCTTGGAAAGTTTCTATTCACGAGAGTTAGCTTTGACAGTACGTGTAACGCTCCGTATTTTCGGCTGATGGATGCTGACGGTATCTTTGTATATGTTCGTCCTGCCGGTAACTTTACGCTGACATTTGATCTAAGCCGCAAACGCTGTACTGGTTGGTATGATATGCGAACTGGCGAGTGCTATGAGTGTCCAGGTAAGCGCTCTGTCTCTGAAAAATATGAACAGTGTCCTGAATGCCAACGGAAGACCGGCTTTAATCCAGCGTTCTACAACACGACAGAATTGAGCGTGCAACAAGCCGAGCTCAACAAGCTGCTCGGGCAGCTGCTTATTATGGAACAGCAAATTTGGCTTACGTAATTATCATACTATCGCCATAACTAAAAAATCGGTATCGCTCGGCGACAGCGTGCTCGTATGCGGGGCGCAGTATATTCCAGCCAGCAAATGCCGCAGCAAGCATGAGGACGGTGCTTTCTGGCAGGTGAAAGTTTGTGATTAACGCATCAATTACCTGGAATGTATAGCCCGGGTAGATAAATATATCCGCTTCGCCGGTGATGTCGTGCGGCGGTTCGTGCAGGATTTGCCGGTGGGCGTATTCAAGCGTGCGCGTCATTGTCGTGCCGAGTGCAATGACGCGATTGCCGCTTGCCTTTGCGGCTTGGATTGCGGCTATGGTGGCGGCAGGGATTGAAAAATATTCTTGGTGCATCGTGTGCTTGGTGACATCATCTACGCGAATCGGTAGAAACGTACCGAGCCCGACATGCAGCGTAGCGTGCGTGATAATAACACCTTTGGCGTGCAGCTGCGCGAGGATCTCGTCGGTCATGTTGAGGCTGGCAGTTGGTGCGGCGACTGAACCAATTTCGCGCGCAAAAACGGTTTGGTAGCGCTCAATGTCAGTAGGCGTGGCGTCGCGGTTCATGTAGGGCGGTAGCGGCACTGAGCCGTACTCCTCGGCAATGTCAAGCAGGCTGCGCTGGCTGCGAACGACAGCAATCCCGCCGCCCAAAATTTCCTCAACAACTAATTCGTCATCGTCAACAAAAAGCGTATCGCCGGCATGCAACTTGCGGCGGTAAATTACTTTATGCCGAAACCAGTCGTCGCGTGAGCCGTGCTGCTCAACGAGCACTAGCTCGCGCTCGCCGCCGCTTGGTTTGCGGGCACGCAGGCGGGCTTTTAGTACTTTCGTATCGTTGATAACGAGCACATCGCCCGCATTTAGGTAGTCAACGATATCAGGGTAATGGCGGTCGTTAATTGCACCGGTGCGGCGGTCAAGTGCAAGCAGTCGCGATGTCCCGCGTACAGCAGGCGGCTGATCGGCAATGAGCTCGTGCGGAATATCATAATAAAAATCGGATAGCTGCATAGGCATCAGTATAGCACGTCTTTCGGCGGCGAGGGCGCCAATATGCCAATATAAATAGCAAGGAAAGACTTGAGCCGGCGGCCCTTGACAGCGGACGCTGCAATCGCTACAATAAAACTATACTAATCCGGCCGGCAGGTCGGAGTTTTTCGTAAGAAAGGAACATCATGCAAGATTTGAATGTAAAACAAATGACGTTAGCAATGCGTACGATCGCCGAAGAAAAAGCGCTTCCCGAGGATGTCGTGCTAGGCGTGATTGAACAGGCAATCGCTGCGGCGTGGCGCCGCGATAACGGCGAGCGCGAGCAGAACGTACGCGCTGAGCTCAACATTAATGACGGCACAGCGAAAGTATCAGTTGTGAAAACGGTTGTCGAGGATGTCGAGAACGACATTAACCAAATTAGTTTGGAGGATGCGCGAAAAATTGATGGAAACGCCGAGCTTGGCGGCGAAGTCGTAACAGAAACGCATGACGTTACGAGTTTTGGGCGCGTGGCGGCGCAGACTGCCAAGCAGGTCGTAATTCAACGCCTGCGCGAAGCAGAGCGCGAGGTTGTGCTGGCTGAATTTGAGGATAAAATCGGCACGGTTGTGACGGGCGTCGTGCAGCGCGTAGAGCCGCGCGTCGTGCGTGTCGAGCTAGGCAAAGCGACGGGTATTTTGCCGCAAAGCGAGCAGATTCAAGGAGAGTATTATTCGGTTGGGCAGCGCCTCAGGGTATTTATTAAGGATATTGAGCGCGACGGGCGCGGTGCGCAGCTAGTACTTAGCCGCGGCAACGAAGCTTTTATTGAATATCTATTCCGCCAGGAAGTGCCGGAAATGGAAACCGGCGCGGTCGAAATCAAAGGCATTGCACGCGAGGCGGGCCGCCGCACGAAGTTGGCAGTCGCGAGCTTAGTGCCGGGCGTTGATCCGGTCGGCACGTTCGTTGGCGGGCATGGCACGCGCGTGAATGCGGTAATGAATGAGATCGGCGATCAGGAAAAAATTGATATCGTAACTTACGACGAGAACATTGATACGTATATTCGCAACGCGCTTAGTCCGGCGGAAATTGTGAAAGTTGAAATTGATAAAGAACATAAATCGGCGAAAGTCTACGTCACAGAGGATCAGCAATCAATCGCGATCGGCCGCGGCGGACAAAACGTGCGTCTGGCAAGCCGCTTGACGGGCTACGAGCTGGATATCGAAACAGCAACTGCCAAGCCGGCCGAGAAAAAACCGCGCACAAACATTGAAGATGGGTTGTTCGCGGCGATTGAAAATCAAGAATAGAATTTACTACTACAGCAGAAAGCCTCCAAGTCCCCGAGAGGCTTTTTGTTTGGCTAGGC
This sequence comes from Candidatus Saccharimonadota bacterium, assembly GCA_013333675.2. GTDB lineage: Bacteria > Patescibacteriota > Saccharimonadia > Saccharimonadales > Saccharimonadaceae > Saccharimonas. The sequence continues at coordinate 52,233 of JABCOJ020000009.1, forward strand.
GCGCTATCGGCGGTTCTGTGTGGTGAGGCGGGCAAAAAACTATAAGAAAATTAGCACTCTCCCTTGACGAGTGCTAACATTATCGGTATACTAGGACACATGGGTTGTTATACCAGAGAAACGGAGCATAGCGAATAATGCCAGAGGATTTTGCAGATTTTATTTCACATTTGACTGATAATGCGCGCGCGAGCGTGCAGCATGCTGATGCAATTGCGCGCGGTAACGGTAGTAATTATATCGGGACTGAGCACCTATTGCTGGGTGTATTGGCGCAGGGTTCAAGCTCAGCGGCAAAAGTGCTTGCAGATGCGGGTGTAACACTGCAGCAGGCAGAAATAGCGCTTGATATCAAACCGTCGCGCGTCGTAACAAGTACAGGCGTCGTCGGTTTAAGCGAAACGGCGATGTTGACGTTGCGCATGGCGTGGGAGGCTGCTAAAGAATATAATCACGATTTTTTGGGTACCGAGCATATTCTTTATAGCGTGCTGCGCCAAGGTAACGCGCGGGCTACGACGCTGTTGCGCGATATGGGCGTGGACGTCGATAAAGTAATGAATGAACTTGAAGACTCGTTTGAAGAAAATCGCAGCGAGCACGGCGATGTTGCGACCGAGCCGCGGCGGCGGGCGGTACGCGGTGGCGCGCTTAGCGCGTTCGGGATTGACTTGACGGCGAAAGCGGCGGCAGGCGAGCTTGACGCAATGATCGGGCGCGATAAGGAGCTAGAGCGTATGATCACGATCCTGAGCCGGCGTACAAAAAATAATCCTGTGCTGATTGGCGAGCCGGGCGTTGGCAAGACGGCCATCGTTGAGGGTTTGGCGCAGCGTATCGTGCATGAGGACGTGCCGGCGCATTTGCTTGACAAACGCGTGATTATGCTAGATATGGCGGCGATGATCGCAGGCACGAAATATCGCGGCGAGTTTGAAGACCGGTTGAAAAAGGTCGTCGCAGAAATCAAGAAGCACGCGAATATTATCGTGTTTATTGATGAGCTACACTTGCTGGTGGGCGCTGGCGCGGCCGAAGGTAGCATGGATGCGGCAAACATTTTGAAGCCGGCGCTTGCCCGCGGCGAGCTGCACATGATTGGCGCGACGACGCTTGACGAATATCGCAAGCATATCGAAAAAGATACGGCGTTAGAACGACGTTTTCAGACGATTGTCGTAAAAGAACCAACGATCGCGCAAACGATTGCAATTTTAAAAGGGCTGAAAAGCTATTATGAAAAACATCACGGCGCGACGATTACTGATGACGTGATCGAATCGGCGGTATACATGAGCGACCGTTATGTGTCTGATCGCTTCATGCCAGATAAGGCGATTGACGTGCTTGACGAAGCGGCGGCGCGCGTGCGAGTTAAGCAAGGGCATGTGCCTAGCCGGCAGCGCGATTATCTGAAAGAACTCAAACATTTGAACGAACGCATGGAAGAGGCGGTTGCGCATGAAGACTATGAACGGGCGGCGCTCTACAAGCAGCGGATTAGCCAAATTAATGAAAAGCTAGAGGTTGAAAAAATCGCGCAAGAAGGTAAACGAGCGATTCAGCTAACCGATGACGATGTGGCACATGCTATCGCGGTGATGACCAGCATACCGGTCGAGAAAGTGCAGACCAGTGAAGCGAAATTGCTGCGGCAGCTTGAAAAGCATTTAAGTAAATATATTATTGGACAGCGCGAGGCGATTCAGAAAGTGTCGCGGGCGATTCGGCGCAGCCGCTCTGGCGTCGCAAGCAGCCGCCGCCCGATTGGCAGCTTCGTGTTTATGGGACCGACAGGCGTAGGTAAAACGCAACTTGCTAAGGTGCTGGCACGTGAAGTGTTTGGCAGCGAAGACGCGCTTATTAAAATTGATATGAGCGAGTTCGGCGAAAAGCATAATACATCGCGGCTTGTTGGCGCGCCGGCGGGTTATGTTGGCTACGAAGATGGCGGCAAGTTGACTGATAAAATTCGGCGTCAGCCTTACAGCGTTGTGCTATTTGACGAGATTGAAAAAGCGCATCCGGATGTATTTAATTTACTATTGCAGCTGCTTGAGGACGGCGTGTTGACCGACGCAAAAGGCAGGGAGGTAAGCTTTCGTAACACGATTATTATTCTGACGAGTAATCTTGGCGCCGATCAGATGATGAAAGAATCGGAGCTTGGATTTCGTGCGCATAGCGTTAAGAACGGGCAGCTTGACTCGCTGCACGAACGTAATGCCCGCTTAACGCATGATGCGCTTGAAAAGTACATGCGACCAGAACTTGTTAACCGTTTCGATGGCATCATTACATTCCGTGCGCTCACGCGGGCGGAAGTTGGTAAAATTTTTGATTTGCTGATCGGTGAGTTGCGTCAGCGACTTGTGCGTCAAGGTTTGGCACTGAAGGTTGCGCCCGCAGCGAAACGGTATCTAATTGATAAGGGGTACACTGTTAAATTCGGTGCACGTCCATTACGTCGCGTTATTGAAGATGAAGTCGAGCATGCGATTGCCGAGGGAGTTTTGGCAAATTCGTACAAAAAAGGTGATATTCTAGAAGTAGTATTAACCAAGGGAGCGATCGCGATTGAACGGAGCAGCGAAACCGAAACGAACTAGCTTCATACGATCGTTTGCTGTGGTCGTGGTAGCTGCTGGCGGGCTGGCGGCGGCGTATTGGTTTGGTCCGCAGCTGCTTGACGAGTTTCGCGCGCAGCAATATACGCCGTCATCGCAGATCTCAGCGATTGAACAGCGTGTAACGCTAACGCCGGCGGGTAAACGGATTTTTCACGCGACTAGTCCTGAGGTGCAGGACTCAGGGCAATTCAACAGCAGTTGTCATAGCGTGGAGCGGACGACGGCGATCTTGGGGTGCTACTACCGCGACCGGATTTATTTGTATAATGTGCAAAACAACGAGCTTGATGGCGCGCTTGACGTGACGGCGGCGCATGAGTTGCTGCATGCGGCGTATGCGCGGTTGAACGCATTTGAACGGCAGAAAGTGGACGGATTAGTGCGCGCAGCGTATCAAAAAGTGAAAGACGAGCCGACGCTAAAACGCTTAATGGAGTATTATAAACAGGCGGAGCCAGGCGCTGAAGTTAATGAATTGCACTCAATTTTAGGTACAACGATCGCAAATCTCGATAGCGAACTAGAGCGGCATTACGCGCGCTATTTCACGAACCGTGCGAGCATCGTAGCACTAAATCGGCGTTATACGCAAGTATTTTCGGAGTTAGACCAGCAGGCGGCATCGTTAAGAGCGAAGATATCTGCTGAAGAATCGTCACTTAAAACTGAAACGGATGCTTACCAGAATGAACTGAATCAACTAAACTCCGATATTCAAAGCTTCAATCAGCGAGCGGTAAGCGGTGATTTTTCGTCGCAAGAGTTCTATGCGGCGCGAAATGTACTTTCAGGGCGCGTTGCGGCATTAAATCGTCGGCAAAATCAATTAAACGCACGTATCTCAGCGTATAATACGATGATTATCGAATACAACAAGCTTGCTGTGCGGGCGCAGCAGCTGAATCAAAGCATGAATGGCGTGAGTGCGCCGAGCGAGGTGAAGTAGTGGCAAAAGCGCGCAGCCAATTTGTGTGTCAGCAGTGCGGCGCGAGTTACCCAAAGTGGGTCGGCAAGTGTGAGAATTGCGGCGAGTGGAACTCGCTCGTGGAGCAGGTTGTACGTGCGGCGGGCAGTTCGGCAGTGGCGCGGAGTGCTGCGCACGGCAATATATTGAAAGCGCAGTCAATGCGTTCAATCTCAGCAGAAGCATCAACCGCGCGTCTTGGCACAGGTATTGCTGATGTAGATGCGGTATTGGGCGGCGGTATCCTGCCGGGCGGCGTTATGCTGCTGGCTGGACAACCGGGTATCGGCAAGTCGACGCTATTGCTGCAAATAGCAGCGCATATTTCTGAAGACGCGCTAGTGCTGTACGCGAGCGGCGAGGAGTCGGCGTCGCAAGTTAAACTGCGAGCTCGGCGCTTGGGGGCAGTAGCGGGCGACCATCTGCAATTTGTCGCAAGCACGAGCGCCGACGACATTGCGGCGACGATTGCTAGCGGCGCTTACAAACTTGTTGTCATTGATAGTATTCAAACGCTTAGCCTTGAGGAGGTGGCAAGCGCGCCGGGAACGGTCAGTCAAATTACTAACTCAAGCAACGTCATTATTCGTGCCGCTAAAGCATCCGGTGCAGCAGTGATTTTGGTCGGACATGTCACGAAAGAAGGTTCAATTGCCGGACCAAAAGTATTGGAGCATTTAGTTGATGTCGTGCTACAGTTTGAGGGCGACCGCTATGGTGGCTTCAAAGTAGTGCGCGCGGTAAAGAATCGCTACGGCTCAACTAGCGAGGCGGCGATCTTTGAGATGAGTGAACGCGGTTTGAGCGTGGTCGAAAATCCGTCGGCGGCATTACTTGCCGAGCGCCAAAATGCCGATGGATCGGTAGTGCTTGCTACGCTTGAAGGTAATCGTCCGATTTTGGTAGAAATTCAAGCCCTTGTCAATTCGACAAATTTCGGGTATCCTAAAAGGACGGCGAGCGGATTCGACTTGAATCGCCTCAACCTGTTGATTGCTGTGCTTGAGAAACGCACAAAACTGAACTTATCTGACAAAGATATTTATATCAATGTAGTGGGCGGACTGAAATTGGCGGATCCAGCGGCCGATTTGGCTGTTGCGATGGCGATCGCTTCGGCAGCAGCGGGGCGCAAGCTAGATGATGGTTTGGTGGTGTTCGGTGAAGTTGGTTTAGGCGGTGAAATCCGCTCGGCGCGATTAACTGACAAGCGTGTTGCTGAAGCGAAGAAGCTTGGCTTTACCCAGGCGATTGCTCCAAAATCGGGCAAAAAGAATTCATTTGTGCGCGGCGCGCATGATTTGCGCCAGGCGCTCATTGACTACATGAAGTAGTTGCTAACAGAGATCAAATCTCGCGAAAAGAAAGGAACGTATGGAAACAAAAGATATAGTATTGCTAGCGGTGACGCTGTTAATTTTGGGCGAAGTGTCATATTTATTGACGCGGCTGCCAAAGACGAATATTAAAGCGAAAGACCGCGCGATTTTAGTCGATACATCGGTGCTGATGGACGGGAGGATTGTTGCGGTAGCGGGCACGGGATTCATTGGCGGCACACTGGTGATTCCGCGCTCGGTGATCGGTGAACTGCAATTTTTAGCAGACCATGCCGATAGCGATAAACGCGCTCGTGCGCGCCATGGGCTTGACGTTGTGACGGAATTGCAGGCGATGGAGCGTGTCGCAGTGGAGTTGCTGCAGGACGGCAGCCGCGCCAGCGAAGGTGTTGATAATCGGCTATTATCACTCGCAAAACAACACGGTGCAGTTATCATGACGCTTGACTATAATCTTAACAAAGTCGCAGCGGTGGAAGGTACGGAAGTGTTGAATCTGAATGAGCTGGCGCAGAGTCTGCGCATGGAATATTTGCCGGGAGAAAAGCTCCTTCTTGATCTGATTCAAAAAGGACAAGACTCGCATCAGGCGGTCGGCTATCTGCCGGACGGCACGATGGTCGTCGTTGAACAGGCGAGCGGCAAAATTGGGCAAACGCATACGGTCGAAATCGTGCGCAGTTTGCAAACAGCGGCAGGGCGCATGATGTTTGCGAAATTAGTAAACGAGGCTCAGTCGGAAAAACGCCGTACGCAGCGCCAATCGTCAAAATCGCACGACGCAATCTCTGCTGCGGCGTCAGGCGAACTAAATAAAGCGGCAAAATCGCAAGTAGCAAGCAATACATCAAACGAGTCGGCTGCCCCGTCTACTTCAAATCAACGCCGTCGAGGTAAAAACGCGTCAAGCGTACAACGTAGTAGTACGGTAAAGCAAGCGCATTCGGCAAAAACAGCGCAGTCGTCGCGCATGCAGCGCGCGCACGAAGACAACAAAGCTTCTCGCCGGACACACACTTCGCGAAAGGGAAAAGATGGTGCGGCGGTACAGGCTCCGCACTCACAGCCAAATGCAAATTCCGAGCCGCGCCGCACGAGTCATTCGCGCCGCAAAAATCACGAGGATGACTTGATCGCCCTCGTGAATGAGCAGTAGCGAGTGTATTTTCGCTTTCTGCGATTAGACTCCAGCCTTGCTCTGGGAGCAAGTAGCATAGCTAGTGAACGAGGCGTGCCGCAGGCTGAACCTCTCTTTAGTCTGGAGGTTTAATGCAAAATACGATTGGTTAATTTGTTTACTGCGGTCATTCTTATACTAACTGCCGCTTGATGAACTGCTGCTCTTTTGGTAGCTCGTGCTATTTGTCGCGGTGTAGTAGCCGACGTCAGTTACCTTTGCGGTGATCGTGCCGCTTGTAGCGGACGCCAAGTCGGTCGGCGATAATGTCCATGTACCGTTGCTGTCGACCTGTTTGCTGGCAACAACCGTACTGCCGGATAGTAATTCAATCGACTGAAGCGTGTAGCGCCCGTGCGTATACGTGACGGAGACGGTGCCACTTGATGTTGTGCTGACTGATACGGTTGGCTTGGCGTCGTCACATTGGTGGGCGTCGTCGTCGGCGTTGGCGTCGTAGCTGCTATCGGTCGAGGTGATGATTTCTTTTTTAGTAAAATCATCTTTCGCTTTGATGACGCCGATTTCAATTTTCGCATCTTCCGGCGTACATGAGGTCGCCTTCTTTTTTGACACTTTGTCGAATGTCATCTTTGCCGTTGATGTACCGGTTGATTTGTTGTAATACGACGGAAAGAGTTCGCCTTTAATATTTTGGATACCGCTCGGTGCCGTATACCAATCGCTTAGGGCTAATTTCTTTTGATCGGCGTACGATTTCGACACTGCCGCCATCGTTTTATCAAAGAACATTGCAGGAATGAGCGAGTTGCCGCTCTTGAGCACCGATGTGTCGGAATTGCCGAACCATACTGCCATTGACAGGTTTGGCGTGTAGCCGGCCGCCCAGATATCTTTCGACGCGACCTTGCCGTTTTTTTCGCCGTTACTTGTTCCCGTTTTGACCGCAGCGTGGACACCGATTCCGGTGAGCGCCGGCAGATAATCTTGATTCCAGCCAAGCCCGGCGCGCGCCTTCGCATCGCCTAGAATATCGGTCACAATGTACGCTGCCTGCGGGTTGATGACTTGTTTGCTTGATGCTTTATATTCTTTGAGTGTTTCGCCGTTGCTGTTCGTGACTTTTATGATTGACGTTTGCGGCATGTAAACGCCCTGGCGGCTCAATGTTGAGTAAGCATTGACGTGGTCAATCAGCCGCGTGCCGCAGCTACCGAGCGCGCTCGATAAGCCAGCCTGCGCGTCGACGCCATTGGTACAGTAATATTTATTGCCGGCGGCGCGAATCAGCGACCAGGTGCTGCCAGAGTTATTCTGTTCGTTGATTGCCATCGCTTTGACGGCGGGAATGTTACGCGAGCGGTCAAGCGCCTGGCGGATATTAATGTTATCTTGAAACTTATTGTCGGCGTTTTGCGGCGTGTAATTACCTGGGAACGTCGTTTTGGTATCGGTGAGCGTCGAACCGCTGCCGTAGTTCTGCTTGCCGCTGCCTTGGTCGCTGAATAGCTGCGCATAGACGAACGGCTTGATCGACGACCCCGGCTGAATAAACGCTTTTGCGGCGTTATCCTGGCCGAATCCGGTGTAATTGAAGTCGCGGCTGCCCATTAGCGCTAGCAGCTGGCCGGTTTTCGTGTCTTCAATTGCCGCCGCACCATTCGTAAAGCCGGCATGGTTTGGACAGTTCCGATAGTTGCAATCGCGGCTCGTCATACTGCCGTTGAACATCGCCGTCATATTCGACTCAAGTAAATTTTGTACGTCAATATCAAGCGTCGTCTTCACGGTTAGTCCGCCTTCGCCGACGATCGTTTTGCCGAGTTCGCCTTCCAGCTGCTCTTTGACCATTTGCACGAAATGAGGCGCTTTCACATTAGAATACTGATCAGCAAGCGGCTTTACAGTGTCCATAATAGCGACGCTCTTTGCTTGATTCGCTTGCTCCTTGGAGATATATTTCATCTCGACCATATTATCAATCACTTTGCGCTGGCGTGCGAGCAGAGCATTGCGCCCGGCGATATTGTACGGATTATAGGCGCTCGGATTGTTCGGAATTGCCGCGAGCAGCGCGCACTCCGACAAATTCAAGTCTTTCGACGATTTGCCAAAATATGTCTGCGCTGCCGACTCAACGCCATTGCGCCGTCCGCCATACGGCGATTCGTTTAAGTAGAGCCCCAAAATTTGGTCTTTACTATACATGCGTTCAACTTCGACCGCCAAAATAATCTCTTTAATTTTGCGCGGAATACCCGCTAGTCCGCGTTTTGCCGCCTCGTCGCGGAAGAACACTTGCTTGATCAGCTGCTGCGTCAGTGTCGAGCCGCCCTGCACGGCGTTTCCTTGGGCGTTGCTCAGCAGGGCGCGCATGATGCCGGAAATGCTAATGCCGCCGTGTTTATAAAAGTCTTTGTCCTCAATCGCGACCGTCGCCTGATCCATGCATGGCGCAATATTTTTATGGTCGACGACTAGCGTATAGTCGCCATCGCCTTTGTCTTCCCATAGTAATTTATTATTGCGGTCGTAATACTTTGTCACTGTGGTGCGTACGCGCTGCGATAGCGTGTCGGGATTGATCTGGTCGAGATCTTTGCGGAAATAAGCGAAAAGCGCTGTGCCCGCCAGTACGAGCAGCAACATGCATACGCCGATAATCTTCAGGAACATAAATAATCCCTGCCGGCTGAACCAATACTTCGCTACGCGTTTCGGGTGTAACCGGTACAATAAACGCTTCAGCGGATGTTTCGGCAGCGTCGCTAAGTACTCCGCTTTCTTTCGTGCTTTAGCGTCTTTTTTAACTTGTCGTTTGCGGGCGAGGTTAGAATAAACGCTCACGCCCTTCTTTGTCGGTCCCTGTTTTTTCCCCACAGTAATTTTCTTCCCATAAGCAATATTACCCTCCATCATACCACCATTTATGTCGCGTGCCTAGCCTTTTTATGGTACACTGGCACTAGTTGTTTATAAGCGTACGAAAGGATATGAAATGACGCTGAGCGAAGAGTTGACCTGGCGCGGGTTTGTCAATCAAATGACATTCTCTGATATCAAAGAACTTGACGGCGAGAAGCGTACATTTTATTTCGGCGCCGATCCGAGTGCGGACAGCATGCAAATCGGCAACCTGGCGGCGATGATGATGTGCCGGCATTTCATCGAGCATGGCTACAAACCGATTTTGCTGGTCGGCGGTGCGACTGGTATGATTGGCGACCCTGACGGCAAAAAACAGGAGCGCGATTTGCGTAATGCCGAGACAGTGGCGCGAAACGTTGAGGGCTTGCGGCGGCAATTTGCGCAGATTTTTAACGGCAAAGAGTTTGAAATTGTTGATAACGCTGACTGGTTTCGCGATATTAACTATATTGATTTTTTACACCAAATCGGCAAGCATGTCAGTATGACGCAATTGCTTGATCGCGAGTTTGTGCAGCAGCGCATCGGCGAGGGCGGCAGCGGCATCAGCTATGGCGAGTTTAGCTACGCGCTGATTCAGGGCTATGATTTCTTGCATTTATATCGTGAAAAGGGCGCGACGCTGCAGTTGGCGGGCGCTGATCAGTGGGGTAATAGCGTCACGGGCGTAAGTTTGATTCGCAAACTTGAAGGCGGCGACGCGCATGTGTTTACGGCGCCGCTCATCATCAACAGGCAGACTGGCGTGAAGTTTGGCAAGTCAGAAGGCGGCGCAGTGTGGCTTGACCCGAATAAGACCAGTCCGTACCAATTCTATCAATTTTGGCTAAACTGCGATGATTTGACGAGCGAAGATCTCATTAAAATTTACACGCTGCTTGAGCGCGAGACGGTTGAAGCGCTGATTGACAACCACCACTTAAATCCGGGCGAGCGAGCACTGCAAAAAACCTTGGCGCGCGAAGTCACCGACCTTGTGCACGGGCGCGAGCGGCGCGAGAGCGTCGAGCGTGTCACAGGCGTGCTTTTCGGCGGACTAAGCGTTCAAAAATTGACCGATGCAGACCTTGACGCGCTGTCGGCAGAAATTCCGACCGTGTCGCCGCAAAACGTCGTCTCGGCGCTTGTTGAGGCGGGCGTATGCGCGAGTAACGGCGAGGCGCGGCGCTTGATCGCAAACAACGCTATTAGCGTGAATGGCGAAAAGATTACTGCCGATCGCGAATTATCAGGCATTAATTTAATTAAAAAAGGCAAAAACGGGTTTGTGCTCGTTCGTTAAAGGAGAATACATGAAGAAAGTACTGGCATTTGATTTAGACGACACGCTGGCGGTGACAAAATCGCCAATTAGCGACCGCATGGCAGTGTTGCTAGGCCGTTTATTAGAGCACTACGACGTCTGCGTAATTACAGGTGGCACATTTAAGCAAATTCGTTCGCAAGTAATTGACCGCTTGAGTGTATCGCCGCAGCAACTGGCGCGCTTTCATGCGATGCCGACCTGCGGTACGCGCTACTACCGGTACGATGCGCTTGAGGGCGAATGGGAACTGCAATACGCCGAGGATTTGAGCGAGAAGGAACGCGCACATATCGTTGACGTGCTTGAAAAAACCGCCAAAGATATGGGTATTTGGTGCGATGAGCCGGCAGGAGAAATTATTGAAGACCGTATCAGCCAAATCACGATGTCGGCGCTTGGGCAGCAAGCGACGCCCGAGGATAAATATGCGTGGGCAGAGAAGTTCAAAGATGTGCGCCCGGTATATCGCGATAAAGTTGCCGAGCAGCTGCCTGGGCTTGAGGTACGAATCGGCGGCACGACGAGTACAGATATTACGCGCCCGGGTATCGATAAAGCATACGGTATCGGTAAACTAATCGACGCGCTCGATATTTCTAAGGATGAAGTGCTCTTTTTTGGCGACAAGCTCAATGAGGGCGGCAACGACTACCCAGTTAAGATGATGGGCGTTGACAGCATTGCGGTTGACGGCTGGGAAACGACGGCATATGCGTTAGACGGCGTGCTTGGTGTGACGGAATAACCAGGAACGTGAATCTAACAACCAAATTAGAGCAAGTCAAAGGCGTTGGACCGAAAACGGCGGCGCAGCTGCGTAGTGCGGGGCTGGAAACGGTCGGTGATTTGCTGGTGTTTTTGCCTCGCAAACACGAAGATTTCACGAATGTTGCGCCGATTGCTGAACTTAAACCTGGCAACGTAACAATTCGCGCCCGCTGCGAGAAGATTAGCACGCGCCCCGTACGCCGCGGCTTGCGCTTAACGACGGCAGTACTAGTAGATGACAGTGGAAAGCTAAACGCCGTATGGTTTAACCAGCCGTACCGCACGCAGCAGCTCGGCGCAAGCGATGAATATTTTTTCTTTAGCGGTGTGTTTGAATACAATTACGGGCGCTACCAATTGACGAACCCGAGCGCTGAGCTTGCAAAGGAGCTGCCAGTGCAAGCCGAGCGACTACTGCCGGTATATCGCCAACTGCGCGGACTTAAATCGCAAACAGTGCGTAAAATTATTGAGCAATTACGCCCGTTGATGAACGTGTTGCCGGAGACGCTACCGCCGAGCGTTGTTGTGCATGAAGCGCTTATGTCGCGCGCCGATGCGATCAGCACAATGCATTTTCCACGCCAGGCGGGCGACGTGGTGCGCGCTCGCGAGCGGCTAGCGTTTGAAGAACTATTCCAGTTGATCTTGGCAAGCCAATTAAATAAAATTGAGAACCAAAAACTACAGGGCTATCAGATTACGTTTGAGCCTGATGTGGTACGGCAGTTTGTATCGCAATTGCCATTTGCGCTCACGAATTCACAGCGTCGGGCGGCGTGGGATATATTGCAGGATTTCGAGCGTGCTACGCCGATGAATCGGCTGCTGCAGGGCGATGTTGGCAGCGGTAAGACGGTAGTCGCAGGCATCGCGGCGCGCCAAGCGGCGAGCGCGGGTCATCAAACCGCATTGATGGCGCCGACGGAGATTTTAGCGGCGCAGCATGCCGAAACGCTGAGCACGCTTCTTTCGCCGTTTGGCGTGACGGTCGGACTGCTTGTTGGCAGCGTGAAGGGTGCGGCGCGTACGGCGTTGTGCGCGCAAATTGCCAGCGGCGGCGTCGACGTGGTAGTCGGCACGCACGCGCTGTTCCAGGATAAAGTTGTATTTC
>JABCOJ020000010.1 GCA_013333675.2 Candidatus Saccharimonadota bacterium
AAAAACTGCCCGATCGGCTGGCGGTGCGCGACGATTTCGTACACGATCCACACGAGCGCGCCGACCTCCACCACCGCCTGGAACAATTCTGCACCGAGTCTTTTCGCCAAAAATTTCCGCTCAAAATCAATACGCGTTTTTTGATCTTTTTCAAGTAGCACCGTGCGCATATCAAGCAAGTGGCGAACCAATCCATACAGCCGCAAATCAATCATCTTTTGCGGTTTAAGCATTTCCCATTCAATCCAGTTTGCACGCCGGCGCGTTTCGACATTTTCGCGCCAATGGTTTGTATTAAGCCGCGATAAACGGAACTGTACGATCATGCTCGGAACTGCAGCGAGTACAACCGCCAGCCCCAGCCACGCGTTGATCGCAATAAGCGCCCAAACCGTAAATATAAACGTAAACGTATGCGTTACAACATCTGCTAAACGCGCAAAAATATATGGAAAAAATTGTGCAAATTCTTTGGCGCGCTCATACATATCAATCGTGTCCTTATCGTCATAGCGCCAAAACTCAATCGCGCAAAAACGCTCGTACATCACATCTGACATGGCAGTTTTGATACGAAACCGCATAAGCTCGCTCACGTAGCGATCGAAAACACCCCACCATGCAGTTGTCAACACGTCTAATAGTGCCACTGCCACCACTAGCCACACCACACGACCACCTGCCGTATGGTCACCTGCGTACGCTTCGGCGAGCGCCGTGGTCGTAAGCGCAGCTAGATACGTTGTAGCGATTGACAACCCAGCAGAAATCACCGAGCCAGCAATTTGCAGTATCGACATGACAGGCGCGATTCGCAGCGACGTTTTTGCCACGCTATAAAGCGCACGGATCAGTTGACGAATGGTTGGTTTGGGGCGGGACATCTGCTGCTATTATAATCGCCTTTTTCAAGAAATGATACCAGCTTTTTATTACAACAATTATTCGCGCGATTACCAATCACTAATGGCACACGCACCAAAAGCGGCGAACCCGTCATCGTTCGTCGCTTTGGTTTGCGGTGTAGCGCTGTGCTTACGCAGCGACTCTACGTATTCCTCATCTTCTACACCTGCCAGTCTTTGCGGAGGCGGACGCCAATGATGAGGGTGAGGGCGCCTGCGATGAGGATACCGGCAGTAAAGAGCAGGATGGTGAGGTTGTCGCCGGTGTTGGCGAGGGTGCCGCCTGGGCGAGAGCCGCGGTAGTGCTGGCCGTTTCCGCCATTTGCGCTACCAGCGCCGCCGCTGCCTGGCGTAGCGGGGTTAGGACCGTAGCGGAAGGCGTTTGCTTTGGTGGCTTTGTAGAGCGGGTCGCCATTGCCAAGATCAACCGTGACATCGACAAGACCGTTAGCGTGAGCAGGGACTTTCACGGTGATAGTATTACTGTCTACAATCGTGACGTCTGTAGCGGGAACGCCGCCGATGGTTACTTTGGGGGTGGAGGATGTTAGGATATGGTCTGTCTTGACGGCGACGGGAATGGTAGAATTTATTGCTGTGCCGTTGCCAAGCTGACCTTTACCGTTACCCCCCCCCAGGAGTAGATCGTGCCATTATCTGGCTATTACGATCGAGAGAAATGTAGGCTCATCAATAACTTTCGTACCATATCTCTCTGCCTTCGCCAATTTACTCGCCCCAACTTTTCCTCCTGCCACCAGATAGGTCGTATCTTTGCCGACGCTAGTTTGGAATGTTCCGCCAAGTGCACGGATCTTCTCAGCTGCCTGGTCGCGAGACATTGACTGCAACGTGCCAGTAATAACGAAGCTTTTGCCAGCTAATTCGCCCCGCTTTGCCTTGTAGATTGGCGTAACGCCGAGCAGGGTAAACTTTTCAAGGAGCGCTGCATTATCCTCATCTGCAAACCACGCCATAATTGATTCCGCCACGACGACGCCAACGCCATCAATTGATTGCAGTTCATCAAACCCTGCCTGCGCTAGTTTGTCAAGACTCTCAAAATGATTCACCAGATCAATTGCTGTCTGCGCGCCGACATGGCGAATCCCTAGTCCGTACACGAAGCGCTCCAGCGGCGGCTGTTTTTTAGCAGCAATTGCGTCGACTAATTTCTGCGCCGAAATATCCGCGAAACGCTCCAGCGTCAACAATTGCTCTTTTGCGAGCGTGTAAATATCCGCCAAGTCTCGCACAAATTCTGCATCAACCAGAGCTTCAACATTTTTTTCGCCCAGCGTGTCAATGTCAAGCGCACCTTTCGACGCGAAATGCTTCAGTGCGCGTTTCAGAATAAGCGGACCACTCAAGCCTTTCACGCGATACACCGCTTCGCCTTCAGGGCGGACAAACGTTAGCTCTGGGTACTGCCGCGCCAGTTCCGCCGGATAATCAATCGGCTGCGTATCATTCGGCCGCAACTCAACAAGCACAGCTTCAACTTGCGGAATAATGTCGCCAGCCTTAAAAACCACCACCGTATCGCCGCGGCGCACATCAAGCCGCGCAATCTCATCGGCATTGTGCAGACTAGCATGCTGCACCGTTGTACCCGCCACAACAACCGGATCAAACACCGCCACTGGTGTCGCTGCGCCTGTCCGTCCGATTGATATGACAATGTCACGCACAATTGTCGTTGCCTGTTCGGCAGCATATTTATACGCCACAGCACCACGCGGATTCTTACCGACCAGCCCAAGCTCATCAAAACGCGCCCGGTCATTAATTTTTATCACCAAACCGTCAGTATTAAATGGTAGCTTCTGGCGCTTCTCATCCCATTCATTCACAAAATTCATCACGCCTGCGATATCCGTAAACACGCTTGCCTGCTTATTCCGCGTAATGCCAAGCGCCGTCAGCGCCTGATAAGCAAAGCTATTTGTCGGCACATCGCCCGCATCGTCGCGAATGATATCGTAGCCGCGAAAATGGAGCGGCCGCTCTGCTACGAGTTTCGGGTCAAGCTGGCGGATAGTACCCGCCGCAAGGTTTCGCGGATTAGCAAACTCAGGCTTACCCGCGGCACGCTGCCGTTCGTTCAGTGCTGCAAAGTCTTTTTTGAGCATGACAATTTCGCCGCGGATTTCTGTGCGCCCATGCAGAAAAAACTCATAACCTTCTGCTTCATGCAAACGCAGCGGTACGTTTTTAATTGTCCACACATTATTCGTTACGTCTTCGCCGACAAAACTATCGCCGCGCGTCACAGCTTGCGTAAATATGCCGTCAAAATAAATGAGCGCGCATGCTAGCCCGTCCATTTTTATATCAGCAAAGAATTCATGATTTTCCGCCGGCAATAATTTATCAATCCGATCCACCCACGCGACAACATCGTCTTTGTCAAACACATCATTCAAACTAACCATGCGCCGCGGATGACGAACTTTTATAAAACCATCAGACAATTTATTGCCGATACGCTGCGTCGGACTGTCAGACGTTATCCACGCCGGATGCGCTGCTTCAATTTGTTTCAGCTCGCTCATTAAGCTGTCATATACCGCATCGCTTACTGACGGCTGATCAAGTGCGTAATACTCGTAGCTGTATTTGCTCAGCAGCTTTTTGATTTCATTAAGCCGGCTTCGCGTCATCGTCAACAACCTTTCGATACAACAGGTATACATATGCGGCATACCACACGACCGACCATGCGACAACGATCACGCCAACATACGGCACGATTGGCACGTTTTTTAACCACGACCACATTGACGATAACCAGTGGTCAAGCATGACGATAGAAACCATAATCACTAGCCAGGTCAATAGAACACAAAGCGCACCCCACGCCAATCGATACATGATCCGCAAGCGCCGCCCAATCACCAAGTCGCCCGCCGCTTTGACAGCGCGCGTCGGATACATCCCTGGCAGCGTCACGACAACAAGCGCAATAACCGTGCTTGAAATCCAATACAGTACAAGTGCCGCGATCACCGCTGCAAAAACACTAAACAGCATGCGCGCGAACCCCGTGCTCAGCAAATCAGCCGATGACAACCCGACATACAATAGCGCCGCGATGCCAACCGGCAATAATTGGACGAGCAACACTAGCAGAACGAGTGCTGTCGACATCATCGGCGCACTCGCATTATACAATCCGTCGCGCAGCCGAGGGTGGCGGTTCATCTTTATTTCGCGCAGCAACCATACTGTCGTCAGCCACACCATCATCAAGCACAGCGCCATTAGTAATCGTTGGTCGGCTGGCAGCGACGAGTTTATTGAAAACGACGCCAACACTGTTAACCCCGCCTGCGCAAGCGAGTTTATGCCGCCATCAAACAAGTTATTCATTGAATCAGATATTAGTTTTCCGACTGAATTGTACACTTCCTGGCTCGTAATCGCACCAGCAAATGCCATGATCGTCGCATATATCACAATCATCGGCGCAAATATACGCCAATGCGTACGCAACATATGGTTCACCTGGCGCGTAAACGCAATATAGCCCGGCAGTTTCAAACTACGCGTATAATCGCGGCGGCGTGTACGGCGAAAACTGCGGTGCGGGCGGCGGCTCAAAAAATCATACCGCCGGATACTCCACTTATACCATATCGCAGTGAAAAAGACGCTAATCGTCTGCCACGCCACGGCGAAGCGCGCATTCACTGCACGCCATATGTGTAAAATAAATTTGCAGCTATTATTTTTCCTCAACACGATATCCCCTACTCAAGTTTGGTGCGCAGAGCGGGAATCGAACCCGCACGCCTTTTGGGCATCAGATTTTAAGTCTAACGTGTCTACCAGTTCCACCATCTGCGCTTATATTCTATTGTACCGTATTTGAAATAAAAAACGACCCCCTTTTGGAGTCATCTCGTGGAGGCACGTACGAGAGTCGAACTCGTCTAAAAGGTTTTGCAGACCTCTGCGTAACCGCTCCGCCAACGCGCCATTCGTTCTTTTTACTTTATAATCTGGTGCAGACGAGAAGACTTGAACTTCCACGAGCGCAATGCTCACTAGCCCCTCAAGCTAGCGCGTCTACCAATTCCGCCACGTCTGCATATTGCAAATTGTACCATGCGATAGCAAAATACCTCATCATTATACTGTAGCTCACGGCGTTTTGTAAACAGTTGCCGGCGAAACCGACCACTCGCTCACACGAGCATAGCGATCTGATAGTTCAGGTAGCGACCCTTTCGGCTTAACGATGTACGCATTCGTATTGACAAGATATTCCGACGATGCTTGGTATAGCGCAATTGCCGGCACATCACTCAACCACTGCCGTACAAACTGCGCATATTTTGCCATGCGCAAATTTGACTCCAGCCGAGTTCGCGCGCTTGCAAGCGCCGCGTCGCTCAATTGATTTGAATAATTCGAAAAATTATAGCCTGTCGCCGAAGCTTGCGACGAGTGCCAGTACGCATACACGTCTGGATCGGCGCCAAGCGCAAGCTCATACAGTAGCACGTCAAAATTGCGCGGTTGCAGCACGCCTTGCACAAAATTTGAAACTGCCGAATTTGTATCGACTTGATTAACATCAACTGCCACGCCAACCGCATTCCATTGCCGCTTCACCGTATCAATGATCTTGTTATACTGGCTGCTACTCGTCGTTGTGATAGTCAACTTAAGTTCTTGGTCGCCCTTATACCGCGCGCCATTTTTTATTTTCCATCCAGCACTATCAAGCAGCTGAGCAGCTTTTTCAGCGTTTGGCTTTGACGCACGCGACACCTCACCGCTTGAGAACACTGAATGTAGAATCGGACCATCTAGCGTTTGCACGCCGCCGCCGACTGCTTGGCGAATTGCCGCCGTATCTGTCGCGAGCTGCAAAGCTTGGCGCACTGTTTTGTCCTGCAGCACCGGATTTCTTGTATTAAACAGTAAATATACACCCTTATCAAGCGGCTCCGATACGACGCGGTACTGCGACGGACGCTTACCATGCGCAAGCGCCGCCGGCGCACTTACCGCACCGGTCACTTCACTGTTCTTGATAGCTTTCGTAAACGCTGCATCATCGGTGTAGGCGCGTAATTCAAAACGCGAAACACGAGGCACAGTGTTGTAATATTCTGTATGCGGTACAAGTTGCAACACCTTTGAAGCATTCGACAACCCTGCTGTCTGCAGGCGGCGAAACTTGAACGGGCCGCTTCCAATCGGATTTTGGCTAAACGACGACTCACGGAGCACCGACGGTTCAACATTTTGCAAAAGATGCTTCGGCACAATCGGGAATGTAAGCGCATGCGTAAACGCTGCATAAACAGTCGGCAGCGTAAATTCAACAGTATGCTGATTGATTTTTTTCACAACCGCGTCCGTCCAATTAACGCGTAGCGGCGAGCGCGTTTGCGGATTTTTAATAAGCCCAATAGTATACACAACATCGTCCGCTGTAAGCGCATGTCCGTCTTGCCACATTGCGTCGCGCAGTGTGACAGTGTAGATTTTTGAATCGCGTATCGCCATAGACGACGCAACATCAGCATGAAGCGCGCCAGTTGTATCATAATGATATAAGCTTGAGAACATTAGCCGCGCCGCCGACGCCTCCGCTTCGTTTGATGCCAACAACGGGTTAAGCGTATCAAGCGAACCAACAATACCTTCAGCGTATACGCCACCCGAACGATACCCGCCCTGCATATATGCCGACACGTTACCCCATGTTTGCTGCAATCCAAGCGTTGCAACCAAAATGCCAACAACTGCCAGCCACGTAATAATTTCACCAGTCACCAACCGAACACTATTGATGCGCCGTAAAATAAAACGCCGCGCATGACGCTGCGTCACGCCGCCAGCACGCTTCAATCGACGCGTAATATCTTTACGGTTCAGTGCGGAACGCTGCGGTTTTGGTTGTAGGTCGCCCAAATCGTTCACACACCAGCCCCATTATGACAAACTTGGCAGTACGAGCGACGCAATAATTGATAATACAAATATCACTGCCAAAAAAATCGTCACTTCAAACAAACTCTTATCAAGCCCGCGCCGCGTGGTATATAACTCGCCAGAGCCGCCAAATCCAGCACCAAGGCTTGCGCCGCGTTGCTGCAGCAGAATTGCAATCACCATCAGCACGGCTGATACAATTGTTGCAATCTGTAATATCATCGTTATATTCATCGCCTAATCCTCCTCCCGCGCTTGAGTATACTCCAATTCAAGCAAACTGCTTACTATATAGTTTACCAAACTCAATACTAAGCCCGTCAATACCGAATTCCAAAATGTCATTTGCAATCCAGGTGCCAATTTCAGAGAAACCCATACCATCAGGCCATTGACAATGATAGTAAAGAATCCAAGCGTGATCAATATCGCTGGCAGCGACAAAATAATAACAATCGGCTTCAGTACAGCGTTCACGACCGAAAAAATAAGCCCAGCTATCAAAAATGCCGGCGCTCCAGCGCTAATTTGCACTTCGCTATATCCCGTCCCGAAAATACGCACAGCAACCCACAGACCAAACGAATTCAAGATCCAGCGCAATATAAACGTCAAGAATTGCCTTTTCATTTCATTTTAGTATAGCGCATTACGATATATTTCGCTAGAGTTTCGAGCCGTTGTCTATAAACGTTGCCCGAATACGCGCCGCCAGCACAGGATTCACAACCGTTCGCAGCTGCTCTTCGCTTGCCGTCTGCACACCGCGCACGCTGCCAAATGCACGCACAAGTTTTTTCTGCGTCGCCGGACCAACGCCGGTAATCGTACTAAGAACACTCTTAGTCGCATTCGCCCGCTTCAGCGTCGTGTGATAGCTAACAGCAAATCGATGGGCCTCGTCGCGAATACGCTGAAATAATTTTATCGTATCTTCGTATGGACTAGGCGCATCACCACCACGCAAATTCTTTGAATGTGAACCGGCATTCTGCCGCCCGACATGTAAATTCACAAAATAGTATCCGCTTGAATCAATCACCACCACACCAGGGGTCGGCTTCGCTACCATTTTCTCGATATACGACTCGTCAATCGGCGAACGGCCTTTTGCAATCACAATTTCTTCATCGCGCTTCGCTACCCCAATCGCCGGCACATTCACGCCGAGAACTTCTAATTCACATAGTACCGCGTTCAACTGTCCTTTACCGCCATCAATGAGCAGTAAATCTGGCATACCCCATGCTTTTACATTTTTTGCACTAAAACGGCGACGAATCGTTTCGCGCATATTTGCCGTATCGTCGTTGCGCTGCACGTGCATTTTAAATTTACGATACTGCGCACGGTCGCTCACACCGTTTGTGAATACTACCATGCTCGCCACTACATTCGTGCCGCTCATATGCGAAATATCATAGCCCTCAATGCGCGCTGGCGGTGATTGCAATCCGAGCAATTGAGTTAGCTGCGTCAACGCCTGGTCTTTTGATATGTCCAAAAACTCGCGGTCGCCGAACATAATCCGCCGCTGCAGTTCGCGCATGTACGACAACTTATTGCGCAGCTGCGCCGCTGTTTCAAACTCTTGGCTACGCGCCGCCCGCTTCATGTCGCGCTCAATTCCTTTGGCGATTTTCATGCGCCCGCCTTCAATATATCTAATCAATTTGCGCAGTGATTTTTTATATTCTTGACTCGTCATGTCAGCACTTGGCGCCAATCCAATTTGTTCCTCTAGATTCATACGTTCACGTTTCGGCGGCTTAATATAATATGGAAAAATTTTACGTAAATACCGCAGCGCTTTTTTCACTGCAAAGCCACTATAGAACGGACCAATATACGTCGCGCCGTCATCTGCCGGATTCCGTGTAAACGTTACCGTCGGCCATTCGCTCTTCATATCAATACGGACGAAAGTTTGCGATTTATCATCGCGCAACAAAATATTATAGCGCGGCATATAACGCTTCACCATTTCGCTTTCCAAAAATAGCGCATCCATTTCGCTTTCAGTTTCAATCCAGTCGGTATCATTAATTTCCGCTACCAATGCGCGCGTTTTTACGTCCATATCAGCCTTGCTTTGAAAATATTGCCGCACGCGATTTTTCAGAATAGCCGCTTTGCCAATATAAATAATCTCATCGTCTTTAGACTTATGAAAATATACGCCTGGAGTGCGCGGGAGCGTTTTCAATTTTTCCTTAAGCGCCGTATTCATATGTTTATTATATCGCGAATAGCGTTTTGGTCCACGATAATAACATGCTACTATGGAATAACTTTCAGACCGTCTGATTCATGCAAGCGTAAGTATTCTAATAGCACTACCGCTTGGTTGTGTGCTGTATCTTTTGCGCCATAGAGCAGCGTAACTCGCGTATAGGAACGCCAACGCGCAAGAGCTGCTACCACTTCAGGATTATTCGCCAACTCTTGTAAATATTTTACCTTAAACTCATCGTACTTAGCAGGATCGTGCGCAAACCACTGCCGTAGTTCATTGCTTGGCGCAATCTCTCTGCACCATTCGTCAAGCGCCGCTTTATCTTTGCTTATGCCGCGCGGCCACAATCGATCAACTAAAACGCGATAACCATCGTCTGGCCTCGCGTCTTCATATATTCGTTTAGTATCGTACGTCGTCATACTAGCGCCTCCTTTACTACATTTTGCAAAATCGGAATTACTTCCATCTCAAACCACTGATTACGTTTACGCCAACCAATATTGAGCGGCGATGGATGTACGAGCGGAAAATAATTTGGTAAATACGTATCAAATTGCGCTACCGTTGCAGTTACATTCTTTTTGGCGCGTCCCGCTAAATAATATTTCTGCGCATATGCGCCAACTAAAATTATTAAACGTACATACGGCATACGCTCTAGTAACCGCGGATGCCACATTGCGGCAAAATTGTTTCGCGGCGGCAAATCGCCGTGCGTACCTTTGCCAGGATAATAAAAATCCATCGGCATGAGCGCAAACAAATCAGGATTGTAAAACTGCTCATCACTTACGCCTAGCCACTGGCGCAACAATCGCCCGCTTGCATCATTCCACGGCTTGTGTGTTTGCTGCGCGATTCGCCCCGGCGCTTGCCCAACTAGCACAATGCGCGAATAGGGCGACGCAGTATATACTGGCGTCCACCCTTTGGCGCGAAACGCCGCGTTCATATCATCGTCGGCAATTTGCTGAAAAAGCAATGGGCTCGACATAAAATTACTCGGTACTCAGCCGTTCACCTACTTCTTCACGGCTTTTTCGAGCGCGTCAATCAAGACCTGCTTCGGCTTCATGCCAATCAGTTCTTGAACTTCCTTGCCGCCTGCAAAAATCTTCATGTTCGGAATACCTTGCACACGATATTCTCTTGTTAATTCGCTATTATCACCGCTCGCCTCCGTGTCAATTTTGATAACATCAAAATTAGTTTCGTCGGCGATTTGCTGTAAAATCGGCGCCATCGCACGGCACGGCGGACACCAGGTTGCCCAAAAATCCACTAATACCGGATTAGCACTTTGCAGCACTTTTTCCTCAAATTCCTGACGATTCGTTATATTGTATAATGCCATTCTCCCTCCTTGTTATCTTTTATTATATCATTCTGCCAACCGTTTACTCAGCAGAACAATTACAATTGCTAGCGCAATCTTGGCATGTGGTTTTTATACACTTGCATGCTTTATTCATCGGCATACTCCTCCTTTCTACAACAGCTACACTCTTGACACTCACCACAAACCGTCAAAGAACCGTCCAGCACGCAATTACACAATTGGTCTTGCAAGATCTTGCGGCATGGCGCAGGACACGTAATGTCAATCAAACAATCGCACCGAGTGCAGCAAAAATGATCATGCGGTTTCATGTTTGCGTCGAACCGTTTATCGCCATTCTTTGTCTTTGGTGCAAGCGCTATTTCGCCGTCATCAACTAATCGCTGCGTGATTCGGTGAATTGTCGTTGCGCTCACCTGTATATAGCGATCCGTGTAGTACTGCATAATATCCGCATGGGTCGCGTGACCCAGCTGCTTTATACAATCCCGCACTAAATTAGCATATTTACTTTCGCGGCGTATGATGGTTGTCATATTCTTATTGTAAATCATTTACATTAAAAATACAAGAAGTTTACTTTTCCAGCACTATCACAACACAATGGACTGCAGAGTATAAATTTTATCAAACAAGCCCAACGATTAAATTGTTCCAACCTTACGATATACACCATCAAGCATTTCTACATCATCGGGATTAAGAAAATATGTAATTGCATCAGTTTTAATAATGTCTGGCGAACACATCTCTTCTATATAGCCATCGAATCGTCCTGTCATCATGCCAAAATCACGCTCAATAATTTCTAGTATAATGATTTGCTCCGGTAAATCATTTACATTACTGACAATCTACACGGTCTCAAAGCTCGCGATGACCATTCAAAACTCCGTTTGTATCATCTTCATTTTGACTATGGCGAGCAATAAACAGTTTCACAGTTTGACCCATACCTCTATCTTGCTATATAATCTAGCTATTATGAACTCGTAAGCAAGTTCCTCTATTTTTCTCTTCACTATTTCGCTCAACAATACGTAATAATTTAAGTTGCAAAACACTACAAAAGGAGATTTATCATGAGTAAACGATCAAAAGACAGCCAATCTATTCTGCGCTTATTCTGGCGTACGTCGCAGTCATATAAATGGCGGCGAAATATATCAGTTATTACCACAGTAACTACGTTCGTCGTCGGCATGTTCGTTGGTCCGCTGATTATTGCGCAGCTACTCGACATGATTCAACATGGGAGACTCAGCGGCAGCAACAACTCATGGCAGCTCGTGATATTATACGGATTATCGCAACTATGGTCGGAGATTATCGGTTGGCGCTTAGTGCTTTATCTAGTGTGGACATTCGAGGTCTCCGTGATGCGCGATTTGTATGTAAAAATATTCAACAAATTAGCAAACGAAACGCTATTTTTCCACGCTAACAAGTTTGGCGGCTCGCTCGTTAGCCAAACAAATAAATTTACCGGAGCGTTTGAACGCTTCTGGGATACTATCATTTGGTCTATTCTACCGGTCATGATTTCCATTATTGGATCAATCGTTGTTCTCTCAACATTGTTATGGCAATACGCTATCTTCTTAGCAATTTTCGCGGTTATTTTCATTATAGTGGTCTATTTTGGTTCGCGACCAATGATGAAGTTAAACGAAAAAGAAGCGGCTGCCAACAATACTATGAGCGGTAAAATTGCTGATGCTATTTCTAATATTTTAGCGGTGAAATCATCAGGTGCCGAAATGCGAGAAAGTAAAGAATTTACCAAGACAGCAAACAGCTGGCGCAGCGCTTCATTTAATTTAATGTCCGGTTTTCTGAAAATGAGCGCCATTTACTCGTCAATTACAACAACCATCAAAGTTGCCGCTATCGCGTTCGCCGTCTATGCTGTGCAGCATAGTACTGTATCGGTAGCAGCAATTTACCTAATCATTACCTACACCGGCACGATGACGCGCGAACTATGGAATATGAACGGTATTATGCGCAATTATAACCGCGTGCTTGGCGACGCGCGCGACATGGCGGAAATTCTACAAACACCGACAAGCTTGATTGATAAAAGTACGAGAAAATTACGCGTTTCGCGCGGCAAAATCGTCATGAATAATGTGACATTCACGCACGATGAAGGGCAAGGCGACACGTTGTTTAAGAATTTCTCGCTAACCATCAAACCCGGCGAAAAAGTCGGGTTGGTTGGCGCGTCAGGCTCAGGAAAGACGACACTGACAAAACTACTCCTGCGTTTTGCCGACATTGATAGCGGTGAGATTTTAATCGACTCGCAAAATATCGCCGACGTCACGCAAGCAAGCTTACGCTCAAATATCGCATATGTACCGCAGGAACCGCTGCTCTTTCACCGCTCAGTGCTGGACAATATCGCGTACGGGCGACCTGGCGCAACAAAAGCCGCCATAAAGAGAACTGCCAAGCAAGCTGGCGCGTATGACTTCATTACGAAATTACACGATGGATTTGATACGCTTGTCGGCGAGCGCGGCGTGAAATTATCGGGCGGACAACGCCAACGTATCGCTATCGCCCGCGCTATTTTGGAAGATGCGCCAATTTTAATCCTCGACGAGGCAACATCAGCGCTCGACTCGGAATCTGAGGCGCTGATTCAAGAGTCGCTTGAGACGCTGATGAAAAATCGTACGTCTATCGTTATCGCTCATCGCCTGTCGACTATCGCTAAACTTGACCGTATCGTCGTCATGAAACGCGGCCGCATTATTGAGGACGGCACGCACAACGAGTTGCTGGAAAAGAATGGCACATACGCGCAATTATGGCAACGGCAGTCTGGCGGGTTTATTGAGGAATAAAAATCGCCCCCAATTCTGGGGACGATTAAACATTTATATTACTTTTTATTCTGCTTCCGCGCCTGGCTTTTCGCCTTCAACTGGTATATCCTCAGCGTCAGCCGAAGTCGATTCTCCTGCCGCCGCTTCATTTGCAGCTTCAAGTGCAGCCGGCTCATACACGCTTGCAACGACTAAATCCTTCACGGTAACATTGTCGTCAGCCGTACCTTCGCGACCATCATCATTGTCGACAATCTCTACACCTGATGGCAACAGTATATCGCCGATCGTAACGCGATCGCCAGCGTCCGCGAGGTTCATAATCGACACCTCTAGAGACTCTGGCAGCTCCATCGGCAGCGCTTTGACCTCAATTTTCTCAATCGCTTGTAAAACGACCAATCCATTACGCTCCGCCGCTGACTCACCCTCTCCAGCCAGACGGATAGGTACTTCCGCCACCACCGGCTCATCGGCACGAACTGCATGAAACGAAATGTGACGAATAACACCATGCTTAATAGGGTGAAATTCCGCAGCTTTAATCATCGCAATACGGTGTTTCGTGCCCGACAACTGCACCGGCGTATGCTTGCCAGCTTCCGCGTACACACGCACCACCTCGCCCGCGTCAGCTTGAATTGCAATCGGCTCCATATTCGCACCATACACAACACCCGGTGTCAGCCCTCGTCTCCGCAGCTGCTTTACTTTTTTGCCGAAAATTTCTCGGCGATCTACTTTCAATGTTACCTTGTCTCCCATATTTCTCCTTTTCGGATATGTTTCCGGAGTTATTATTTATTGTATTACCACAATCATTATACTTGAGAGATAGTTTTAAGCCAAACGACTTACTAAAAAATACAAAAAATTGTTATAATAGTTGAGTGGAAACACTCATTCACGCCATCACTAGCTTTGGAATTCTCGCAATTCTGCTCGTTGTCTTTGCCGAGTCAGGGTTGCTCATTGGATTCATTTTTCCGGGCGATAGTTTACTATTCACCGCCGGTTACATGGTGCAGCAGCAAATTCTCGGATTCAATGGACAACCAATTGATATTCATATCTTTGCACTGCTTATTTTCGCCGCAGCTGTTGCCGGCGACAGTGTCGGATTTGAATTCGGGCATAAAGTCGGCCGTAAATTATTTCAAAAAGAAAATTCGCGGTTTTTTAAGAAAAAATATCTCGACCAAACCGAAGCATTCTATGCTAAGCACGGCTCAATTACGATCGTCCTCGCACGGTTTGTGCCGATTGTTCGCACGTTTGCGCCAATTGTTGCCGGCGCAAGCAATATGCATTACCGCACATTTATTACATACAACATTATCGGCGGATTCTTGTGGTCGTCGCTGTTTGTCTATCTCGGATATTACGCCGGCGAGTTTTTGACCAAAGCGGGTGTAAATATTGAGGTCGCAGCGCTCATTATTATATTCCTATCGGTTTTGCCAATGATTATTCACGCACTCAAACAAGAAAGTACGCGCACTAAGCTCAAGCGCCAATTCAAAGTGTTGTTTTCGAAAAAAAGATAGCTAAGTTGCTTGTTGTTGCAAATAGCCCCTATAGATTATAAAAGCTTTTTCAAGTACTTGCCGGTGAACGATTCCGGCGATTTTGCAACGTCTTCCGGCGTACCTGATGCAACCACCATGCCGCCGCCTTGCCCGCCTTCCGGACCCATATCAATAATCCAGTCGGCGCATTTTATTACCTCTAAATTATGCTCGATGATAATCATACTATTACCGCCGTCGACAAGTTTTTGTAGAATATCGAGTAGTTTTTTAACGTCTGCCGTATGCAGCCCAGTCGTCGGCTCATCTAGAATGTAAAGCGTTTTACCAGTTGAACGGCGGCTCAATTCAGTCGCAAGTTTGATTCGCTGCGCTTCGCCGCCCGAAAATGTCGTTGCCGGCTGCCCAAGTTTAACATAGCCAAGCCCTACCTCGTTGATTGTTTGCAGTTTGCGCGCAATCGCCGGCACATTCGCGAAAAAATCACACGCCTGCTCAACTGTCATATTCAAAATATCGCTAATCGTTTTACCTTTATACTTAATTTCAAGCGCTTCGCGGTTATACCGCTTACCATGACATTCCGGACACTGAACGTATACATCCGGCAAAAAGTGCATTTCAATTTTTATCATGCCGTCACCCTGGCAATGCTCGCAGCGCCCACCTTTCACATTAAAGCTAAACCGTCCCGCTTTGTAACCGCGAATATTTGCTTCAGGCGTATTTGCAAACAACTCACGGATCTGTGTAAACACGCCGGTGTATGTCGCCGGGTTTGAGCGCGGCGTACGCCCAATCGCCGATTGATCAATTACAATCGCCTTGTCTAATTGATTGATACCATCAATTCGCTCGTGCGCGCCTGGCACTGCTTGCGCCCGATGCAACCGTGCTGTTAGCTCGTTTGCGACAATATCATTCACAAGCGTTGATTTGCCGCTGCCACTCACGCCTGTCACGAGCGTCATCACGCCAAGCGGAAATTCAACATCAATATGTTTCAAATTATTTTCACGCGCACCGCGCACAACGAGTTTACGGTCTTTTTGCACAGTGCGGCGTTTTTTTGGTACAGCTATTTTCTCAACGCCGCTTAAATACCGCCCCGTTATACTTACAGGATTTTTTGCGACCTCAGCTGGCGTACCTGCTGCTACAACTTCGCCGCCGTGCACGCCCGCACCCGGACCAATATCTACCAGATAGTCTGCTTGCGCAATTGTATCCTCATCATGCTCAACAACAAGCACCGAATTGCCTAAATCACGCAGATGTTTCAATGTCGCGATTAACCGATCGTTATCACGCTGGTGCAACCCGATCGAAGGCTCATCAAGCACATAGAGGACGCCTTGCAGGCCAGAGCCAATCTGCGTCGCCAAACGAATCCGCTGCGCTTCGCCGCCACTAAGCGTGTTTGCCGCTCGACTCAGCTCTAAGTAGTTTAGGCCAACGTTATTCATAAAACCAAGCCGCGCCGCAATTTCTTTCAAAATCAACCGCACGATATGCATTTCCGACTCGCTGAATTTTAGCTTACTAAATAAATCAAGCGCATTTGCTACATCAAGATTACACATATCCATAATCGACAGCCCGTTTACTGTCACCGCCAGCACAACCGGTTTGAGGCGCGCGCCTTGGCATGTCGTACATTTCCGCTCGCGCATAAAGCGCTCAATGTCTTTGCGCATAAACTCGCTTTCCGTCTCGCGATGGCGGCGTTCCAGATTCGGAATCACACCTTCATATGTCGCATCATAATAACGCCCGCCCGCCAAATCAATACGATATTTTTGAGAGCCCGTCCCATACAAAATTTTCTGCCGAACATCATCTGGCAATTGCTTGACCGGCACCTGCAGGCTAAATCCATGCGCATCGGCGACCGCTTTGATTTTGCGCATATAAAAATTATCAACATTAATACGATTATACGGGCGAATTGCGCCCTCGGCGATCGTTAAATTACCGTTAAATACTAGTTCTGGATCAATTTCCAGCCGTGTACCAAGCCCCGTGCACGTCGGGCATGCGCCCTGCGGCGCATTAAAACTAAACAGGCGCGGCTCAAGCTCGGGAATCTCTTCGTTCGGGTGATCAACACACGCGTAGCGCTGGCTGTACGTCAACAGCTCGCCGCTATCAGCATTCATAATCTGCACGACACCCGACGCCAAATCAAGCGACTGCTCCACCGCCTGCGACACGCGGCTAATCATATCCGGCTTCATAACGATTCGGTCGATGACAATTTCAATATCATGCTTGTAGCTTTTCTGCAGCTCTGGAAATTCATCAAGCGCATACACCACGCCGTCCACCCGTGCCCGCGCAAAACCGGAACGCATATATTGCTCTGGCACGTGCTGAAACTCGCCTTTTTTCTGCGCGACGATCGGCGCCAGTATCATGAGCCGTTCACCTTCCGGTAATTTCATGATTTCGTCAATAATCGCCTGTGCCGTGCGCCGCTGCACCGGCTTATTACAAACCGGACAGTGCGGCACGCCAACGCGCGCAAACAGCAATCGCAAATAATCATAAATCTCCGTCACCGTTGCAACCGTTGAACGCGGGTTGCGCGATGTCGATTTTTGGTCAATACTGATCGCTGGACTTAACCCTTCAATACTATCGACGTCCGGCTTGTCCATGATACCTAAAAACTGCCGTGCATAGCTACTTAAACTCTCAACGTAGCGACGTTGTCCTTCGGCATAAATCGTATCAAATACCAGACTTGATTTGCCACTACCACTTAAGCCAGTCACGACGACAAATTGATCGCGAGGAATCTCGATATCAATATTTTTCAGGTTATTTTGACGCGCACCGATAATTTTTATGCTCTTTGACATGACTATATATTATAGCATTTTTACACACATCATACTAGCCGCGATCGGCGCGGTAAAAGCGAAGCGACACGAAACATAGGTGCACACTTTTGCGCACAATATTGCAAATTTGTTGCAATATAGATATACTAAGTAGCATTATGAATGACGCTCTGCAAACACTAGAAACCATCCTACGGCAGCATCAATTACATGTCACCAAGCCGCGCCGTACGGTGTTTGCTGCATTATATGACCAGCCGCCGCGCTATATCGGCGAGCTGATACGCGCGACAACGCCATCAATTGATCGCGTTAGCGTATACCGTACGGTTGAGCTATTTGAGCGCCTTGGTATCGTACGCGTCATTCCTGTCGGCTGGAAACATAAAATCGAATTATCCGACACATTTAACAAGCACCACCACCACGCCACCTGCCGGCAATGCGGACGCGTAATTGATTTGCCCGAGAATCACACGCTTGAACACCTTATTGCATCAATTGCCGCCGAATATCATATTCATAATCCATCGCATATCCTTGAAATTCAAGGAATTTGCACGCACTGCGCTCAAACGAAAAAATCGTAGCGACCGTTATGGCGCTTATCGTTGCATGTTTTTGACCTAATTGCTATATTATTGTTATAAGTAAAAGTAATCTAGGGCGCGCCACCATGAAATGCAAGCACTTATTCCTTACCACATTCGGACTCGCGATAGCAGGAATATTTTTCGTACATAGCAGCAGCTTTTTTGACACATTGCTTGGTTTTATGCTCACTGGCATGATTCCCGGGACGACAATCAGCGTCCCCTATTGGATAATACTTGGCAGCTGTATCATTCTGATCGTCGGTATCATTGACGCGGCATGCAGCACAGCGCCGCTCAAACCGCCGACACATACTTCGGGATACTAATCTTAATCTAATCTGGCTCTGGCAAAATTGACTCTGCCCACAATTGCAGCTCTTGCACGATAAATTCTTTGCCAGGATCAAGCGCACTAGCCGCAAACCGCTGCAGCGCCGCCATATATTTTGGTAATTGCGCCTGTATGCGTGCTGCGCGCCATGTTTGCCACATTTCACGCTCATCACTGCTCAGTGTTTTCGGGAAGTTGCGCGCTTTATAATGCAACAACAGTCCCGGCAGCCGCTCGTCGGCAAAATTGGGATGAAAATCAGCCAGCTCGCGCTCGCTTGCGTTGCGCACTGCTTCGGCGCGCAACCGATCGCGGTCATTCAAAAACCCATCGTATAACTGCGCTTCCGGATCGGGCGATCGCGTAAATTCGGGTTTGTTTTCAAAAATCGTACGTAATTTCTCAGCGAATTCTGGGTGTGCCAGAAGAATTTTTTGGTGTTTCGCTATCGTCTCGGCGTCAAGCAATATTTTCGCCCACCCGCCGCCGTGCGCCAACACGCCGAGCGGCGCTACCGCCGGACAGCGGTTCGGCTGCAACTCTTTTGCTGGCAACTTTACGAAATCCTCAGCCTGGCGCTCCTGCCAGCTCGCGTACACTTTATGCGCTAATTCCGACTCGCTTAAATCAATAAACAGCGTCGGATCATAACGTAAATCATACACCACAACGTTGCCATTACGTCCTGCCGACAGCGGGAACGCGGCTGTCGTCTTAGCGAATTCCTTGTCGTAGCGCCCGCTACTATAAACAAACGGCTTTTTATCGTCGACATTTACAAGTTTTACAACCTCTTTTTTATCGCGCATTTTTAGTAAATATTCAAACAATTGCGGTTGTTTATCGCGAATCAATTTTGTCACGTCAATTAATGCATCAACATCGCTCATCGCATCATGAGCATTCTTATGAGCAATATCGTTTTCGCGCGTAATGAGTTCAAGCCGGTTCGTCGGCTCGCCAGCATCATCAAGCGGCCAGCTAATACCTTCGGGCCGGAGCGCCCGCGTCATACGCACCACGTCAAGCATATCCCAGCGCGACCGTCCATCTTTCCAGCACCATTCATATGGATCGTAAAAATTACGCCACAGCAGATGGCGAATGAATTCATCGTCAAACCGAACGTTATTGAACCCGACAACGATTGTGTCAGGCGTAAAAATTTCATCATTTAGTATGCGCGCAAACTGCACCTCGCTATAGCCCTCATCGACAGTTTTTTGCGGCGTAATACCAGTGACCATTAGCGCATCAGGGTTCGGCAGCGTGTCGTCACTGAGCGCTACAAGCATATTATACGGCTCGCCGATTGGCGCAAGATCCATGCTTGTCCGCCGCCCCGCAAATTGCATAATCCGGTCTTCGCGCGCGTTTAATCCGCTGGTTTCTAAGTCGTAGAAAAAGAATGTCTGCGCCATACTCTTAGTATAGCAAAAAATAGTTTTAGCGCGTTACGGACCATAATTAAAATAGCCGCAGCGCTCCCTGCACAAGTATTCTACGCCTACTGCTCAACTAACGTCAACTCACTCTCGCCGATCCGCACGACGCTCTCGCCTGTCGCGCCCTGGCGGACCAGCTCGTGCGTAATACCTGTCCGTTTCATAATGTCGCGCAAGCGGTTTACTGCCTCAAATTGATCAAAATTCGTCCGGCGGGCAAACTTCTCGATTTTTTTACCTCGGACTATAAAAACTGCTACCGGCTCGCCACTCTCGTTCGTCTCATCTGGCAGCCGCTCAACTGTCCACGCGTCGGTCAATTGGTCTTCATCAAGCGAAATTACCGGCAGGCCGGTCTCTGCTTCGCCCTCTTGCTGCTGCTCGCGCTGACGGTACGCTTTGACTGCGCGCCGCAGCAGCCGCAACAAATCTTTCACGCCCCACCCCGATTGCGATGAGATAGCCACAATCTCCGCATTATTCGCCACTTTTTGCAGTGCTGTTTTTTGCATCGCAATAATCTCCTCGTCCAGTCCTTCGCATTTTGTCAACGCAATAATCTCTGGGCGCGCTGCTAGCTCCGGACTATATTTTTCAAGCTCGCGGCGAATCGCTACATATTTTTCTGCTGGATCGTTATTGTACACGTCAATCATATGGAGCAACACTGCCGTCCGCTCGACATGGCGTAAAAATTGGTCGCCCAAGCCTTTGCCCTCGCTCGCACCTTCAATCAACCCTGGAATATCAGCAATAAGGATACTGCCGTCATCAATATCAGCCACTCCTAAATTTGGCGTCAAAGTGGTAAATTCATAATTCGCAATTTCCGGGCGCGCATTTGATACGACACTCAAAAAGGTTGATTTTCCCGCATTCGGAAAGCCGACCAACCCGACATCCGCCAACAATTTCAATTCCAATTCAGCCTCAAACGATTCGCCCGGCTCGCCAAGCTCTGCCATGCGCGGCGTCTGGCGTACGCTCGACTTAAAGTGTGCATTACCAAACCCGCCGTCGCCACCTTTCGCAATCACTGCTTCTTCGCCGTGGCGCGCCAAATCAGCTACGATAGCACCGTCGCGCTTAACGATCGTGCCAACGGGGACTTTTACGATCAAGCGCTCGCCCGCGCGTCCCGCCTTTTTTCTTTTACTGCCAGCTATGCCGTTCTCTGCTTTGAGCTTTGGCTGATAACGGAATTTCAACAGCGTATTGAGCTGCTCGGTCGCAACAAAAACAACATCGCCGCCCTTGCCGCCGTCACCGCCGTCCGGACCGCCTTTATCGACAAAAATCTCGTGGCGAAAGCTCACTGCGCCGTCGCCGCCTTTACCGGCTGTTACCGTTACCTTTGCTGTATCAACAAACATACTTTCAGTATAACAAAAACGCCCCGAATTTGACAGAGGCGTTTTTACATTTCACAATGTTATTTTAATGGATATATTTATAGTAGCCGCTAGTCGCTTCGCTCCATGAGAGTGTCCCGCGACCGACGCGGTTAAAACCGCCGCCCCAGCGATACCCGTTCATTTCGCTAATCGTGACAGAAACACCTGGATTCACCGATTCGACGATTGCCACGTGACCATAACCGCCGCCATTTGCCATAATTGCCCCAGCACTCGGCGTACCATCTACCATTAATCCTGCAGCGCGCGCATTGTACGCCCACGTGCTAGCGTTACCCCAGTAACTACCGACCGGCAAACCGAGCTGAATACGGCGTTCATACGCGTACCATGTACAATTGCCCCAAGCATATTTATTGCCAGCAGATACCACGCCCCTGAACGATGAGGCAGCACCTGCTGCCGTACCAGCGCCCCAGTTGCTATTTGCCGGCACGCCGCGGCGCGACGAATTAGCGTTGCGCGATGATGCGGCATAGCCTGGACGTTCATTTTCCGGCAAGACGCCGCCAGGAATAATTAAGCGCGTACCGCTTGCGACATTCGCTGAAAGTTCAAGGTCGTTATACGTAACAATGTCGCTCTTCTTGCTGCCATATTTTTCGGCGATCGCATCAAGCGTATCGCCGTCTTTCGTCGTGTACAAAATACCATCTGTCGGCAGAATTGTCAGCGTCACATTTGGCTCAAGCGCATCAGAGCTCAAATTATTCGCCCAAGCGATTGTCGTTTTCTTTAATCCGTATTTTTCGGCAACGCCGTCAAGCGTATCACCCGCTTGCGTCACGTAGGTTGTCGTGCTGCGCGAATCAGCCGTCATATTTACGACTTGCGGCTTACTAATCGTGCTTGAATCGGTCTGCGTCATCATTGTTTCGACTGCAAGCGATTGCGATAAGTTTGCTACGTTATTGCTGACCGGCATATTTGTCGTGTCGGCAAGCGAAGACGCGATATTTGCCGCTACCACCGGATCAACCGAGCCAGCTTCACTCTGTACCTTAGCAAGCGTCGTCGTCTGCGTTGTCGGCGAGGCATTTGCAAGCGCCGACGATCGTTCTGTCGCGACCGGCTGATAGCTAACCGCGATTAACGTTGTAATTAACAAAAATACGCCGAAATACGACGCAATTGACGAAATAGAAAGCGCGCCGCGGCGTGATCGTTTACTCATATGAGTACGCGCCGACGAATCAAGAGCCTTGCGTGCCATAAAATTCGAGCGAGCTTTTGCTGATGAATCGTTGGTAATGATAACCGTTCTCCCGGAACGCATTCACATACATTCCCTATGCCTATTCAAGTCTTTCTCTCTGATTTCCAGAGACGAACCGCCATCGACCATTTTAATTAACTAATAGTAACGAAAAAGATTGTTTCGGCAGTTGTACGACTTTTCAAGGTAGTCATTTCTGGGCGCTGCGCGATAAACACTCTCCGTAAAACCTCGCAAACTTACAGAAATGTACATGCTTCATTATAGCAGATGAGCGCCTATATTGTCAATGCTTTTTGCTAGATCGCCGCGCAGAGTTTTTGACAATGATTTTTAACATTCGCCTCATGCTCCTCGTTCGTTTTTGCAAAGTAAATTAAACCATCGTCGCCTGCTAAAAAGAAATTGTAATCAGTTTCGGTTGGGTTCGCGACCGCCCGCAGCGATAATTCGCCGGGCGCAGCGATCGGCGTTGGCGGCAAGCCCTCGTATTTGCGCGTATTGTACGGCGAATCAATCGACACAAGCGCATTAGTGTCGTCTTTAGGGATATCAATCTTTGCCTTATCAGCGGCATAGACTGCCGTAATGTCGGATCCGAGCTTTGTGCCTGCACGGAAACGCTTGATAAATACTTGCGCGATACCGCGCTGGTACTGATAGCAGCGCTCTTTGCGCTCTGCCGTCGGCTTGTCTTCGCACGTTAACTCGCGCTCAACAATTGACGCAAGCGTGATTCCCTGGTATAAATTTAGTCCTTGTTCTTTAAATTTCGCGACCAAATTATTCTTTTGCACGATTTTGTACATATGCGCAAATACCGTTTCGAGAACTTGCTTCGCCGTCGCGTCGTCTGCTACGTGATATGTCTCGCCAAACATATAACCTTCAAGCGGTGCATCCGCTGGTTTGTCGGCAAACAACGGACTATCGTATGCCGCGTGGAATGCCGCCGTAATGTCGTTGTCGCTAAAGCCGGCTTGCTTTAGAACGTAGCGCGCATTTGTTTTATCGGTGCCGCTTCGCGCGCGCGATGCTTTGTAGCGCGACGCTTCAAGCGTGCCGCCCGGGTAGAATGTAATCGCTTTGAAATCACGGCATCCAGCCGCTAATTTAGCCACTATTTCGGGAACGGTTTGCGACGGCGAAACGCGGCACGTACTGCCCACCATTGCCTTACCTTCTAAATACGCATAAATTCGGAATGCTAATTCATCGCGAATGACACCTATTTTTTTCAGCTTAGCAGCAATTACCGCCGTTGAGTCGCCGTCGCTAATAACAATTGAGTGCTTCTCTGTACTGCGCGAGACCGCTTTTAGCTGGCTGACATACCACAAGTACGCGCCGGCAGCCATAGCAATAATAACGCTGAATATAACAAAAGCGATAAGCCACTTTTTATGGCGGCGCGGTTTTTTATTCGGAGAAGACGACGCGTGTCCTCGTTCTGGCGTATCGCGGCGACTACGGAACGGTTCGGCAGAGTTCTGCGAATTGTTGCGCGGCACGTTCCCTACGTCTGGCAGCGTATTGTTGACGTTTGACAGGGGGCGTGGGCGCTGCAGCGGCTGGTATTGTGAACCTGGGCGAAACTGCCGCTCCATTTGCGCCTGCGGTCGAGATCCTGCGTGCGGCGGCTGCCCAGCGGATTGCGGACCAGACGAGCGCGGCTGAAAATGCGGCTGCACAATAGTTTGCGGCGATCGCGGCTCTGGCGACCTGGATCGGCGAAATCCATCCATTAGTGCGTCTCCAAATAATCTTGTAGTATCAGACTTGCCGCTAGCGCGTCGACTTCGCCTTTTGCGTACGGTTGATTACGCGCGTTCAAAATTTCTTCAGCTTTAACACTCGTAAGCGATTCGTCTTGAAAAACGATTTTTGGCGCAATATCGCGCAGCTGCCTGACGAACCGCTCGACAAATCCTGTTTGCTTCGTTGGCTCGCCTGCTTGGTTGCGCGGGTACCCGACGACGAGCACATCGGCTTTTTCGCGCACGATAATTTCAGCAATCGCCTGAACTTCGCCGCCATCAACATTGAGCGTATCATACGCCATCGCGATTTTTACGTCATCACGCGCTAAGGCAACGCCAATTCGCTTCTCGCCGACATCAAGCGCAACGTATGATTTACTCATCGACGACAAATTTCACCGTTATCTTTTTTGTATCGCCCGGCACAGTATGCACCCAAAACGGCGAGAAATTAACGTCGACCGACTTAACGCCATCAATCGCTTTCACATATTCTTGCACTTCGCCAATGCGCTTGCCCTTCACATATTCTTTGATTGCCGCTTCATCAATTTTCGGACCAATCTTGCCGTTTGCCGTTAACTTCGCTGTTACAGTTTCCCCGGCAATCGTAACATTCGTAAGCGACACCGACGACACGCCGTTGCTATACACTTTTTGATTATTTTTTCCATCAATTTGCTGCTTGAAATACGCATCAAGGAATGTATTGAGATCGGCTTTTATGATCGCCTTGAGCGAATATTTGATTGCGCCGCCAATTGCCGCCTTGCCGTCTGGCGCCTCGGTGCCCGCTGCTGGGATTGATACGCCGCTTGTATTGACGACAAACGACGCGTCGATGACCGTAGCGTCTTTGCCAAATTGCGACTGGAGCGCCTTTTTTGCCGCATCTTTTTCGGCGTCGGACACTAAATTCGCTGTCGCGGAATCAATGTCGCTCTGCTGCACGACAGTAACCGTCTTATCTGTGCCACCCGACGTTGATGCTGTGAAACTCGCCTCAAATCCTGATAAGCCTTTCGCACTGCCGGACGCGCCGTTATATTTCGAGCCATTTTCGACCGCTGTCACGCCGACCGTCACGCCGTTGCGTGTTGTGCGCAGCGTATCGTAGCTGAATGTCAGTGCGCTATCAAGCCGGTATTTTGCGCCGCTTGACGATGACACTTCCGAACCTGCTGCGACCGTTACGTCATGATCGACGATATCGCTAATCGTTTCGCGCGTCGGCGTCACGCGGATCGTACCCGTCGCTTTTGTCCCGACATCTTTCGTGCCTGTCGCCGGAATTGTCTTCGACACCGGCGTTTCCGATGCTTTTGTTGTTGTTTTAATCGTACCCTCGCTCAGACTAGTCGCTGCAGTATCGCTGGCTTTCACTTGCGTATTCACGGCAACTTGCGACGTTTGCGCCGTAATAGCAATCGTAGCATGCGGCGCGATCACAAACGCCCAGATACCGCCGCCAATCAGTAGCACAACCCCCGCTAAAATCAGGAAAAACTTTTTGCGGAATTTATTGAAATCAGGGATTGATGGAAGTTTTTTCTTGCCGTTTTTTGCGTCTGCTGGCGATACCTTTTTATCGCTGCTTGGATTTGCGGTTGCATTCTCGCTTTCGATCGAATCAATTGATTCCAGCTTTTTCAGGTCGTCGCCTTGCGCCGAGCCGTCAATAATATCGTCGTCCTCGTCAACTTTTAGCGCCGGCACTTCCGCGATTTCCGGTCGGCTTTGGAGGTTTTTCGCTACCGGAATATGCGCCGCGCCAGCAAGCGCCGTAAGTGCTGCATTGTTTGAAATAATCACGACATGTTTATCGGCACGTTCTGCCGCTCGCTGTACCAGCTTCAAATTAACTGCGCTTTGAATTGCGCCTGTTCGTTTCGGCGGCACCAGCGCAACGATCTCATGCTCAGCAGCTTTAATTTTACCGATAATCGCGGTAATGTCGTCTTCTACATCAATATAGATAACATCTTTTTGCATATTTCTATTACACGCGCAGGATACGATTGATTCGATCTCGCATCGTTTGCGCGTCGCTCGCTCCTATTATTGTATCATATCCCACGCGTAACAATCCCATCGCTGTAATATACGTGTGGTCGCTTGCTTTTTCAGTTGTATCGACAATACCGATCACATCATGCGGACTAATTCGCTGAACGCTCGGGCGTTTAGTAAACGGCAAGTCTTTGTACCAATCGTCTTTTTTGAGCGCATCAACGAGCGGTGCTAAACTTGCGCCGCCGCCGCATAGCAAAATGCGCGGCGGCAGCTGGTCGACTGAATCAAATTCGCTCAGCGCCAATTCCACGCCGGATAACCAAACCTCAAGCGTGCGGTTTATTGCGGCGTCAATTTGCTCTTTTACTGACGGCTTAATTTTCTCGCCGTCCAAATTAACCTTTAGTTTTTCTGCTTGTGTGTAGCTAATAGCCAGCTCCGTTGCGATCGTTTTTGTGAAACTGCGTCCGCCGATACCAAACATTTTCGTTCCTTCGACGCCGCCGTCATTCACCACAGCGATGTCTGTCGTACCGCCGCCAACGTCTGCCAAAATCGCCGTAAACGAACTGTTTGCATCCGTTCCGAGCACGCTGCGGCTCACGGCAAACGGCTCAGCCGCCACTGCCATCAGCGTTAAATCAAGTTCGTCTGCAACTTTTTCGAGCGCGCCAATATGCACCATCGGCGCAAAAGCAGTATAAATCTGCACGGCGACGTCTTTTCCTTGAAACCCAATCGGGTTCGACACCTTATAACCATCAATATGGATACTGACGAGTGCTGAATTCACTAGCTTTACTTCAACATCATCATTACCGGTTTCGAGTGCAATCTGCTTTTGCGCTTTTACAGCGGCGCGGTCTTGGACTTTTTCGATGATAAATTCCATCTCAGTTTCGTCAAGCGGACGATCCGGCTGCGGGCGACGGTATCGAATCGTATTTGTCACGCCTTTTACGAGCTCACCAGCGATACCAATAACCGCACGCTTCGCCTGCAAACCAGCTTCTTCTTCGGCAGCGCCGAGTGCTTCTTCACAGTTGCGGACAACGCCCGCGATATCAGCAATCGCACCTTGGTGCATATCGCCAAGTTCTTGGTGCGCACGTCCAACGCCAACGATCTCAATATCTTCTCCCTGAACATTAGCGATCAGCGCTTTGATATATTCAGTACCAATATCAAGCGCGACGATATAATCATCGACTTGCGTATCAACTTTTTTGCGTAATGCACGAATTTTATCTAAAACCATAGACAGTTTCATTATATACTATTTTGTTTGTACTCGCTATTTTCGCGGTACATTTTTTGGTCCATTGCCTTTTCAACAAAATATCAGCGTAGTACCGCCTTGATACGGCGAATGCCGGCGCTTGACGATTCTTCTTTGATTATCTTAAACTGTTTGCCGCCTGCTTTCAATTCGCCTGTATGACTCACATGCGGACCGCCGCAAACTTCAAAACTAACGCAATTATCGCCTTCACCAATAGAATACACTTTTACCTCTGATCCATAACGTTCGCCGAACGCACCGATTGCACCCATTTGAAGCGCTTTTTCAGTTGGATATACGTGGTAGCTAACAGGCAAATCCGCATCAATCCAAGCATTTACTTGATCTTCAACCGCTTGCTTCTCGGCTGGCGTCAACTTATCGTGGTTAAAATCAAACCGCAGCCGCTCGGTCGTGATATTGCTGCCATGCTGCTGTAAGTCCGACGCGTTCAGTACTTTCCGCAGCGCCGCACCAAGCAAATGCGTCGCCGTGTGATACTTTAGATGAATCGGCTCCGCACCTTCTAGTCCGCCGTGGAATTGACCTTTGCGCGCCGTTTGGCTGCGTTGGCGCTGCTCCTGCATCTTGGCGTCAAATTGCACTCGCCAGTCAGCGTCGAGCTTAACACCTTCACGGCGGGCAATTTCTGTACTTAGCTCAACCGGAAATCCATACGTGTCGTGCAGAGTGAACAACTCAACGCCCGTCAATCCGTCTTCGACAAATTTACGCAAGTGCCGCACGCCCTTAAAGAGTGTCCGCGTGAACGCTTTTTCTTCTTTCATGAGCGTGATAATAATTTTATCGCGATGCTCGGCAATTTCTGGAAAATCGTTTACGTACAAATCAGCAATTACCGGAATAATTTCTTCGAAAAAATCTTCTTTCACACCAAGTTCATTTGCAAACCTGATTGCCCGCCGCAATAGCCGCCGCATAACATACCCCTGCTCTTTATTGTTCGGCACACAGCCATCAACCGCCATAAACGTTGCTGCGCGCAAGTGGTCGGCGATGACGCGCATACTTTCGGTGTGCGCTGCATACGTTTTACCGCTTAACTGTTCAAGCTTCTCAATAATTGGCCAGAGCAAGCTCACTTTGAATACATCCGGATCGTTATTCGCCGCTGCAGCAATACGCTCCAAACCGGAGCCATGATCAATATTCGGCTTAGCGAGCGGTTCAAATTTGCCCTCGGAGACTTTTTTATAGGCCATAAACACGTTATTGCCGATTTCCATGAACCGCCCGCAGTCGCAGTTTGGATGGCAATGCTCGCCAAACGCCGGGTCGTGCGGCGTATCAAACAAATAGAACATTTCGCTGTCCGGTCCGCACGGATCGCCCACTGGCGTCGTCGCCTCTGAGCCGTTGCGGCTCCACCAGTTCTTTGTTCCATCATAAAAGAAAATTCGCTCACCTTCATGAATACCACGCGTATAACCATCTGCTTCGCTACCAATGTCCGCTTGTCCATGCGATAAACCCTTATCAGCAAATAGCTTTGCCCATAAATCAGCCGCTTCTTGATCTTTTGGAATGCCAAATTTATCGTTGCCGCGGTAACATGTTACATAAAGACGCGCTGGATCAAGTCCGACAACTTCTGTCAGAAATTCAAACATCCACGGAATTTGCTCTTGCTTAAAATAATCGCCCAAACTCCAGTTGCCAAGCATCTCAAAAAACGTCGTGTGACGATTGTCGCCGACATCGTCAATATCTTGCGCGCGCAAACACGTCTGACTATCGGCAATCCGCGTGCCGCGCGGGTGCGGCTCGCCAAGCAGGAACGGAATCATTGGCTGCATACCAGAGCCGGTAAACAACGTCGTCGGGTCGTCGTGCAAGATAAGCGGTGCACGCTTCACGATCGCGTGGCCGCGCTGCTGATAAAACTCTAAATATTTTTTGCGTATTTCTTGGGCATTCATAGGGGTAATTATACCATAGAATGGCATACACGATGAACGGTCGTCATTGGAGTCAATCACTAACCTGCAACAATTCCGCCGCCCAAACAGACACCATCGGCATATATCACCGCCGACTGCCCAGGCGCAACTGCACGCTCGGGTTCAGTGAGAAATAATTCAGTTCCGCGCAATTGGCACGATTTTAATTCGCCGCGGTGGCGCAGGCGTATGAGTAGCACATCCGCTTCATTCGGCGCGCCATGTATCCAGTGCAAATCGGTCAGTGGGATTGCCGTTTGCCACATCGCATTGTCGTTGATATTTCGGCTCACATATACCTCATTATGGTTCATGTCCTTACCGACTACGTAGTATGGCAACCCGCCGCCAACCTCCAACCCGTGCCGTTGACCAAGCGTATAAAATATCGCGCCGTCATGCCGACCAAGAATTGCACCCGTTTCACGATCAATGATATCGCCTGGTCTTGTCGTCACATATTCGCTCAAAAACTCGCGCATACCGACATTGCCGACAAAACACACTCCCATCGACTCTTTTTTACGCGCCGTCCATAGCCCACGCGTTTTTGCCATCTCACGCACCTCAGGTTTTGTATAATTACCAAGCGGGAACAGTGTACGCCTCAACGCCGCATGCGTCACGCGGTACAAAAAATACGTTTGGTCTTTTACGCGGTCTTTTGCCATCATCAATACGCCGTGCTCGGTACGCGCATAATGCCCCGTCGCGATAAAATCTGCGCCTTTTTCAAGCGCAACATCAAGAAACAACCGAAACTTCACTTCTTGATTGCACATGATATCAGGGTTTGGCGTACGCCCCGCTCTGTATTCATCAAGCATATAATCAACAACTTTTTGCTTATACTCACGCTGAAAATCAAACACTTCAAAATCAATCCCAAGCTGTACTGCTACGCGTTTTGCATCTGCTAAATCTTCACGCCACGGGCACTCCATACCGGGCAAATCCTGGCTCCAATTTTTCATATAGACGCCGGTCACATTATAACCCTGCTCAACCAAAAGCGCTGCCGCAACACTACTGTCAACGCCACCGCTCATACCGACAAATACCCGCTTTGCCATACGCTAATTCCTCGTCGACACGATAATTTTACCGAGCTCCTGAATTGCAAGATTCCAGCCGGTCGGCGTCAGCCACCAGCCGCTGCCCTGCCACTGGCGATCTGACTCAACTGGATGACTGCGCACGAAAATTTTCGGAGCGCTTTTGCGAAATTCCAGCGTAGCACGACGTTGATGATACACGCTGGTCACTAGAATCACCGACGATATGTGGTGCTGGTCAAGAATTTGTGTCGTATTCATAGCGTTCTCTTCTGTCGTTTCGCTCATTGTTTCGATTAGGATCGCAGTTGCCGGCACGCCGAACGCAATCGCATGGCGTTTCATAACCTGCGCATTACTCGGACCGCTTTTATCTGCCGCCGCACCCGAGAATACAATATATCTCGCCCAACCGTTACGATATAATTTAATCGCCTCATCGGCGCGCGCAAGCGTATCGCCGCCACTCACGGCAACAATAGCGTCGGCTGATCTACACGCATCGAAAGTCGTCGGCGCTTGTCCGCAGCCACGTAAATCATCAACGTACAGATATGCGCCAATAC
Source organism: Candidatus Saccharimonadota bacterium (assembly GCA_013333675.2). Lineage (GTDB taxonomy): Bacteria > Patescibacteriota > Saccharimonadia > Saccharimonadales > Saccharimonadaceae > Saccharimonas. The sequence continues at coordinate 31,288 of JABCOJ020000010.1, forward strand.
TCCAAATAATCACGGCAATTAGCACTACAATAGCGCTCACAGCGATTACAACTTTTTTCATCGCCGCATCCTCGCTCGCTCAGCTTGGACTGCCGCGATGATTTTGGTAGTACCGCGCTCGCAAATCGCCTGATTTGACAAACGCCCGAGCGTAATACGCAAACTGCCGTCAGCAGCATCTGGCGCTAGTCCAATTGCCTGCAGTACATGCGACCGCATACCAGCATTCGCCGCACAGGCACTACCAGTTGCAACATATATATGCTGCTGTTCAAGTATGAAAATTAAACGCTCTGCGTCGATACCCGGAAATGATACATGCAAATGACTTGCCAGACGGTGTTTTTGATCACCTGATATAACTACATCGGGAATCGCCGCGGCAATCTGCTGCTGCATGCCGTTTCGTAGCTCATCAAGTCGCTTTGTCTCCGACTTGCGATGGCGCTGCGCCAGTTCAAGCGCCATAGCAAACCCAATCACACCTGGCACATTTTCAGTACCACTGCGAAGCCCGCGCTCCTGTCCGCCGCCACGAATAAACGGCCGCAACCGTACATTCGCTTGGCGCCACAACAGGCCAACCTGCTTTGGTCCGTAAATTTTACCTGCATTCAGCGTCATCGCATCAACGCCAAGCCGCGACACATGCAGGTCAAGCTGCCCTGCGCCTTGCGACGCATCGGTATGAAGCCAGATCGGTGTTGTTTCACCTGCCTCAAACCGACGGCGGCGCTCAGTGCGCACAATATCAGCAATATCACGCAGCGGTTGAATCGTTCCTAATTCGTGATTTGCAAGCGCAATCGTAACCAGTTCGGTGTCCGGACGAATTGCCGCACGCACAGTATCTGCCGTAATAGCACCTTTTTTTGTCGGCGCGACAAGCGTATGTTCGCGCGTTTTTACCGCATTAAGTATTGCATCGTGCTCAATTGCACTTGTTACGATATGTCCATGCGCGCTATGCACTATCAAGTTAATTGACTCTGTTGCTCCCGCCGTCATAGTCACATCGCTAGCCTGCCCACCGATACATACCGCTAACCGATGTTTTGCATCTTGATACGCTCTTTTCACCTCAACTGCCGCAGCATATGGCGCAGATGGATTAAAAAACTGCTCGGAAAAATACGGCTGCATCGCCGCCAGTACACGCTTATCAAGCGGCGTCGCTGCCGCATGGTCAAAATACATCATACCCAAATTCACTATTATATTATACCAATTTTTGGTGCGTCGCGGGATCGCGGCGGTATAATTGCCGAGCAATTTGCTCATAGTACATGCGCACAGCGACGCCGAAATTGCGCAGCTCGTCGCCTTCTAGATAATCGTAATGCGGACCAGCCTGCACTTTTAGAATACCTTTGTCTGTGATCTCGTACCTAATTGTATCGGCTTGCAATTTACGCTTCGCGTCAAGCCACTCTTCATGCCAAATCCAAGTTTTGTCATCTAGGCAGAAGAATTCGCGGCGATGCCCCTCGGGAATCGGGCCGAATAATTGCGCGCCGATTTCACTCTCAAGCGTCAACAGCTCGCGTTCGCTCAACGGCTGCAACGGTCGTTTGCGCTTTGGCAGCTTTAGCCACTCGGACGGCATATCATCGCCGACGAGTAATTTCAGTGCTTTTTTCAATACGGAAGCCATTTATGCCGCCTGTTCAAAATCAGATTGATACAGCTCGCGGAGATACGGCACAAGGCTGGAATAGTGAGCAATCTCCTCGTGCAGCGTTAGCGGTCGCTCTCGTGTTTGCTGCGACCACATTGCACCGTGCGCGACTTCGCCGACGCGCACAAGCGTTTCTTCATTTGGCGCAGAAGTCTCAATTGACCGCGCTCGCTCAATTGCCTCATACGTCAGATCTTCAGTTGTATTCGCAAAAACTTCAGGATTTTCTGAAGCTTGAAATTCGGTGGTGGCTCGTCGTTCCTCTCGCATAATGTACTCCAAAAAGTGTTCGCGTATTCGCGGTTGTTATCCGCGCAATATCATCAAGCGAGATACCTCGCACTCTCGCCTGAAACTCCGCAACTTTGCCCACGTAAGCTGGTACATTCACTTTACCACGAAATGGTATAGGAGTCAAGTATGGCGCATCTGTTTCGAGTAAAACGCGCTCAAGCGGCGCATGGCGATACATTGTTTGCTGCGCCGCGTCTTTCGTAAACGTGCTAATGCCGTTAATTCCCATATATAAACCGCGCGCAAATCCTGCATCTAAATTTACCTGCGTATCAGTGAAGCTGTGCAGAACACCGCGAATGCCAGAAAACTCGTCAAATACTGGCCAAAAATCATCAAACGCATCGCGCACATGAAAGCTCGCCGGTAGATCAAACGCTACCACCAGCTGCAACTGCTCGCGCAATCGCCGCAGCTGCACCTCTCGCGGGCTGTGATCGTAGTGATAGTCTAGCCCGATTTCGCCAATGCCAACGACTTTATCGGATTTTTGCGACAGCAGCTTGCGGATATCGTCCGCTTGATTGATTGCCGCCTCGTGCGGATGAATCCCAACGATCGCCCATACGTTATCGTGCGATTCCGCAAAGGCAACCGCTTCATGCGAACTGCGCGTATCCGTGCCAACGCAAATCATCGCAACACCGGCGTGAATCGCTTCCCGGTACGCACGCTCGCGCGTTTCATCATCGTAGAATTCCGAATCGTGCAAATGGCAGTGCGAATCAATAAGCTTCATGATGCTTGTTTGGCGCCGCGCGGATCGGGTGTATGAATATAGATGCGTGGAAATAGCGGCGCAAGTTCCTGCGGCACAACGCCGCTTGCAAACAACCCGCGAATATTATCGGCAGTTTGCGGCAAAAATGGCGTTAACATATCCGCCACCTGCAGCAGTGTGCCACATGCATACGCCAAGATCTCCGATAAGTGCACCTCTGCTTCCGGGTCTTTATCGCGTTTTTTTGCAACCTGCCAGGGCTGTACGCGCTCAATATACTGATTCAATGAACGAATCGTTTGCCAAACTTCGGCAAGCGCCCGATCAAAATTAAATGACTCCATAGCCGCACGGTACGGACCCATATCATGTTCTGCTTGAGGCGCGTCACCGATTACTCCCGCCTGATAGCTCAACACCATTTTTGCCACGCGTTGTACTAAGTTACCAAGATCATTACCAAGTTCGCCATTATACGCCGCTTCAAACTTCTCCCATGTGAAATCGCCGTCTTCTTGCGTTGGCACGTGACGCAGAAAATAATAACGAAACGCATCAACGCCGTAATGCGGTACGATATCGCTCGGTCCAACGCCATTACCTAAACTTTTCGACATCTTTGCGCCATTGACGTTAATAAATCCGTGAACCAATAATACTTTCGGCAACGGCAAATCAAGCGCCATTAACATTGCCGGCCAAATTCCAGCATGAAACCGCAAAATATCTTTCCCGACAACCTGCATATCTGCCGGCCAAAAGCTTTGCCATTCTTCTGTACGATCCGGATATCCAATTACGGTAATGTAATTGCTGAGCGCGTCCAGCCACACATACATCACTTGGCTGTCGTCGTCGGGAACGGCAACACCCCAGCTCAGATTTTTGCGCGGGCGCGATACCGACACGTCTTGCAAACCGTCACTCATTAATGCTAAAAACTCTTTTTTACGAAACTCTGGTACAATCTTCATTCTGCCTGATTCAATCGCCTCGCGAATTTTATCGGAGAATGCGCTCGTCTTAAAATAATAATTTTCTTCGCTCAAACGCTGGTATGGTGTTTTATGATCGGGGCACACGCCGTTATTCTCAGCAGCTTCCGTATCTGTTACAAATGTTTCGCAGCCCTGGCAGTACCAACCCTCGTAACTGCCTTTATAAATATAGCCGCCTGCCGCTAATTGCCGCCAAATGTACTGCACCGCCTCGCAGTGATGTGCATCGGTCGTACGAATGAAATCGGTCGATGAAATATTTAATTCGGCGATCATCTTTTTAAAGTTTTCATACAGCTGATCGACATACGCTTGCGGCGTCAAATTATTCTCTGCTGCTTTTGCTGCAATTTTATTGCCATGCTCGTCTACACCTGTCTGAAATCGAACCTCGCGGCCGTTTTGCCGCGCATACCGCGCCCAAACATCCGCCAACATGTAGTCCATCGCATGACCAATATGCGGCAGACCGTTAACATACGGAATAGCGGTAGTGATGTAAGCGTGTTGTTTTATCATAGCACTTATTATAACAGACTACGGCGTACGTTTTGCATACACCATTAATCGATGGTCCATCGTACTGCCGCTATTAATCCATTTTCCAGCGCATGTCATCAAATTCAGTCCTTCATCTACGCCATTGGCGGGACGCATAAATTTATTCATATCAACATTCTCTAGCTTCACCGTTTCGGACGCAACAACTTGATAATTGAATATGTTTCCCGCACCATTTTCTATCGTTATTGAATCGCCATTTTTCAACTGACTAAGTTTCTCAAAAATACCGTGCCGCGTCGGGCCAGAGACATACCCTACAATGATGCTCGCACCTTTTTGCCCGGGACGAACGCTTCCTGTATACCACCCCGTGTCAAAAACATTGATCGGCGCTTGCATAGAACCATCAACATTGACGCCCATCTGCAAGACGCGCGCCTTTACGCCAATTGCGTTGATATGAATAATTCGCGGCAACTCAGGCGCAACTTTATAACGAGCGATCGCATCATCGCTGACATCTTTCTCGTCCTTGCCTTCAGCCGCCTGGCGTTTGTTAGAGTCATCGCTTTGAGCGGCTGCCACTGTATCGCTTCTTTCTTTTTCAATCTTTTGATTTAAGATAAGCGTATCTGCTATCGCATACAACGCAAACACCGTTAGCGCAATCGCCATTGACCGCGAAAAGAACCGCCAAGTGACAATCTTTTTCTTTACCTTACGCAATGCCCCGCTTTGTCGTTTGTCTCGTTTGGGATGCGCCACTTCTATATTCTCCAGCATATAGAGAATTTTTGCTGAACGCGTAAGGCGTCGAGCTATCACGCTATTTCTACGTTGATTAGCTGCTTGAGCTTTTTGGCTTTTTTGTAGCATAGGTGAACGTAGCACGCTTTTTCTACTACGTACCGCAGTATTTCTCACGTCCGACACCATTCTCACGCGCGGTATACATGCCGATTGACAAGATGTTTGGCAATGCACGCGTGGGCTACTCAAACGACAACCCATTCGACGATCATTAAAATCATACCGTACCCTCTTGCCCATAATCATTTTGTATTATAAAAAATACTGTACCTCTGGTCAAACTATTAGAGCGTAGTGTTAATGTAATGTATTGCTCTGTTAACGACTACTGATTCGCGTCATTTACAATAATGGTAAAAATCTATATACATCATTAGCTGAATGAACATAGTATATTATACGTCTAATTATTGCTATATGATCCGTTGATATGACAGTATACGCAACGTCGCCTCGAACACAAAACACACGGAGCGACGAACGACATGACTGACGCATTCATAAGAGATACCGTAATTAAGCATTAGCATTATGTCGTCGCACTTTACGACCGCATAGGGCGAAACCGCGTTGACATCAGTCAGCAGCGATCATATCTTATTTTGCTCGCTCTTTTTGGCGTATAATCGCGCTAAGTCCAGCCACTGCACAATCGACAGCTCTTCTGCGCGAGCATCAGGCGAAATGTGTGCACGAGACAAAAGCTGTTCAACATAACTCTTATCTAGCTGCAATCCGCCCGCCAACGAACTGCGCAGCTTCTTGCGCTTTGCCGAGAAACCGGCCTTCACCAAGCAAAAAAATATTGGCTGCCAGTCGTGCGGCACAACAGGCTCGTCATAGCGCCTTAATATCACTACCTGCGAATCAACTTTTGGCGGCGGCGTAAATAGTGCCGCCGGCACAACTACACCAGTATCCACTTGATGAAATACTTGTGCGGCGATTGCTAAAACACTGCATTTGCCTGGGCTCGCCGCAAGCCGTTCAGCGACTTCTTTCTGCACAAGCAACACCATCATACTCGGCGGATTGTTGCATTCGGAAAATGTTTGAATAATCTTGCTCGTGATATAATACGGCACGTTCGCGACGATTTTATAGCCATGTGGCAGTCTGGACGGATCAAACCGCAGAATATCTTGATGGACAACCTCAAGATTCTTACCCGGAAATTGCCCAGGTAATTTACGTGCCAAATCTGTATCAAACTCCACCGCCACCACACGACCAGCGCGTGCAAGCAGACGGCTCGTTAGTGTACCAAGCCCCGGACCGATCTCAAGCACCGTATCGTTTGGTGTTAATTGCGCCACATCGGCGATATACGCGAGTATGTCTGGATCGTGCAGCCAGTGCTGACCGAGGGATTTTTTTGGAATAGCCACTACAGCACGCCTTGAGCTTGCATTTTTCGCGCACACCCAGGGAACTGTGTATAGATACTTGAGCGCGACAATAAATTCTGGACGGCTTGCTTCTGCGCTTCAAGCGGCGCCTGATGCGGCAACACACCCTTATATTCTGCCGGCGCATTACTTCGCCATGTGCCTGGCATAAATTGAAATGCACCGTAAAAACCGTTTCCTGAATTACGCGTCGCCGTCATGCCGGTTTCACAAACGCCAAGCGCGGTAATTTGCGCTTCGTTCAACGGGCCGCCGGTATAATTAAATTTCGCGCCAACCACCTCCACTTGTTTCACCGGTTGCTCCGTAACATTACTATTCACTTCTTTGCGCGACACTTCAACGCCATTCTCAATTTTAATTTCGTACGTTACCGTGCGCTTGCCTTTTTTACCGGCTGTTTTCACTTCTTTATAACTCGCCGGTTGATTCGCATCCTTAATTTTTTCAGTTTCAAACGGTACTTCCTCCTCTTGTGTTATCGTCTGCGTGCCTTCGCGATACAAACGCACATGCAAGCCGGCGGCGAGCGGCGTATCGACACCTGGTACAACAACATCATTCTGCGCCAATGTGATGTGTTTTCGATTAAGCATATCGCCAACAGTTTTGCCAAGGCTATACGACGTCGACGTTTTACCATAAAAGTCGAAGGTAAACGGCGTGGCACGCGTTACTGTCATAACCTCAGATGCGCCGTCGCCGAGCGGGTTAGTAGACTGCGACAATTCTGCCTTGTCCTCGTCATGAAGCGCTAAACCTGCGTGCTTTGCGATCTGCGCACCTGTGCGGTACGATGTAATAACTTTTGTTGCTGCCAGCCCGTCTTTTATCACAACCGGACGAGCACGATAAATATTCACTTGATATGAATTAGCAACGAGCTTCGTGTCAAGCGCCGGCTCAGTACGATCGTTCGCGTCAATAGCAATATTCGCGTCGGCGAGTGCTTCTTTGAGCGTTGCTTTCTTCGTTATAAATCCTTTTACTGCGCCGTCGTCATGCAGCGCGATAATATGCTCGCCTGCTGCCACCGACGTATCGTCAGCGCGAACGGGCGGTGTCGCCGCCACATACAACGCAACGCCAAACAGCGCGATAAACACCGCGCCAATAATATGAGTGTAAAAAGGTGATTTTGTAATCAATCGCTTCATACGAGCGCACCCTTTCAAGCACGCCCACTCATTATAGCAGATTTTCGTCGTTTATGCTAGTTTCTCAAGCCGCGCGTACTCAACATTAAGCTTTTTCGTCACACCGCTTTCAAACGTTACGCTTACCGCTAAGCCGTCGATATCAACAATTTCGCCCGCACCAAATTGCGGCGAGCGCACTCGGTCGCCAATATCATAATCCATCACAAACTCGTTAAATTCATTGTAACGCGGTCGCGGCGGACGCGCTGGCTGCTGATCAAATATATCCGTGCCCATATCCTCCAGAAAACGCGACGGCGTACGATACGATCGCTGTCCGAATTGCTGGCGGCTTTGCGCATACGTCAAGTACAGCTCTTGGCGCGCCCGCGTCATGCCGACGTAGCAAAGACGGCGCTCCTCCTCAAGACTACGCGGACCTTCTTCAAGCGCGCGCTCGCTCGGGAACAGCCCGTCTTCCATACCGGCCATAAATACTACCGGAAACTCCAGTCCTTTCGCGGCATGCAGCGTCATCAGCGTTACTTTTGCGGCGTCATTTGCCTGATCGGCTGTACTCATCAAGGCAACTTCTTCCAAAAAATCCGGCAGCGTTGCAAATGCCTGCGCATCCGCCGCGAGTACGCCAAGATTTGCTTCGCGCTCCTCAGCTTGCGGCGTGCCATCAAGCACGTAGTCCCGGTAGCCGGTTTTTTCAATTAGCTGCTCAATAATTTCGCTCGGGTTCGCGCTAGACATCACGCGCGCTTGCAATGCGCCCAGCGTATCGCCAAGCTGCATAAACGCGTTTTTAGCGCGCGGCGTCAATTTGCTCGTTTGATCGACATTTTCTAACGCCTCAACGATACTCATACCTGTTTCTGCTTGCCATAGCAAAAACTTCTCAACGCTCGTCGCTCCAAGCCCACGCGTCGGCACGTTCACAATCCGATTAAAGCTTATACGGTCGTTTGGCTGATACAACAATCGCAAGTACGCTATAATATCTTTAACTTCTTTACGGTCATAGAACCGCACACCACCAACTAACTGATATGGAATTCGACGTTGTATAAACGCGCGTTCAAAAGCAAAACTCTGAGCATTCGTGCGATAAAGCACAGCGAAATCACCGAAATCACGCGCTCCAACAGACGTTTGCATCATAATTTGATTCGCTACAATATACGCCTCTTCAGATTCGTCCGCTGCCGCCTGAACCTGTACGGGCGTACCGTGCCCTTCGTTCGTCCAAAGCGTTTTATTGGTGCGCTCTAGGTTTTTGCTGATGACCTGTTGCGCCGCATCAAGAATTGCACCGGTTGAACGATAATTTTGCTCTAATTTCACAACGGTTGCGCCTGGAAAATCGCGCTCGAAATTCAAAATATTTTTGAAATCCGCCCCGCGCCACGAATAAATCGACTGCCAATCGTCGCCGACGACGCAAATATTACGCGCATCGTTCACCAGAAATTTCACAATCGCATACTGCGCCGCATTCGTGTCCTGATATTCATCAATTAAAATATGTTTGAACCGCCGGCGATACTTACTGCGCACATCCGGTACGTCGCGCAGCAAACGCACTGTTTCGATCAGCAAATCATCAAAATCAAGCGCGCCCGCCTCGCTGCGCAGCCGTTCGTACGTATCGTAAATTTTCGCCACTGACTGCTGAAACGGATAATTGGCATTTGCCGCATATTCGTCAGGGGTCAGCAAATCGTTTTTTGCATTTGAAATTGCACTGCTGACAGCGCGCGGCTTGACTTTATCGGTACCGATCGACAGCTGCTTCATCGCCTGTTTGATCAGCCCCTGCCGGTCGTCTTCATCGTAAATAATGAAGTTCTGCGGCACACCAATGTGCTCGCCGTCCATGCGCAAAATCCTCACGCAAATGCCGTGAAACGTTCCCATCCACGGCATGAAACGGCGTGAATTTTCCTGCCTCGTCAGATGTGCTAACCGTTCGCGCATCTCGCGCGCGGCCTTATTTGTAAACGTTACGGATAGAATCTCATTCGGCCAAACTCTCTCGTGTGCCAACAGGTACGCAATACGATGTGTCAGCGTCTTCGTTTTGCCGCTGCCAGCGCCCGCCAAAACGAGCAACGGACCGGCTGTCGTCTCAACCGCTTGTTTTTGCGCGTCATTCAGCCCCTCTAGAACATCCATGAGCTTTATTATACGATACTAGCGGTTCATCAAGAAATAATAGCCAGCCGCACCGGCAAGCGAACCAAATAGTAATAGTACAATCAGCCACACGACGCGCACCGCCGGATTCTTCTTTGCTTTCGACGCCGGTGCTTGTTTTATCGCCGGCGCATCGTCATCAACATCAATATGATACTGCTCAGTGTCATAAATCGCCGCGTTCGGCTCCGGTACGACATCGCGTTCAACATATTGCTGCGGAATTGACGTCGTGCTATTTACTGCTTTTTGCTCGCTTTCAAGTGCTGCCACCTCTTCAATCGTCGCAGACATATCAAGCGTTGGTTCGGGATCAGCTTTCACTGCTTCAATATGCGGCGTATCGCGCTCAAGCAGTTTTGATGCGGACATGGGCGGTCGGCTGTTCTCGGTAGTAGTATTTTCAGGCTTCGTGGGGTCAAAAAAGTCTGTTGTTTCCGGCTCGGCAATTGCGGAAGTATTGCGCTCAACAGACGCTGGCGTTTCGCGATCAAGCGCTGATAAGCGATCGACATCAGACAAACGGCGGCTGGCGGGCGCGGACGTTGGGGCGCTTGTTTTCGGCTCTGTATTTGCCACCGGCTCGGCGCCTAACATCCCATCTTCATCATCTGCTGGTATATTATCGCGCGATGCCGCGGGAATAGCATTCGCTGTGAGCGTCTCGCCCGGCTGCGATACTTCCAAATCCGCCTGGAGCGCTGCCGACAAATCATTCATTTGCTGCATTGACGGCTCTTGCTCATGCTGCCACGCGTCAAGCGGACGTTTCGCTGGTTTAGTATTCGGTAAGAATGGCGATACTTGAGTCTCCGGCTCCGTGTACGCCGGCTCGTGCAATTCGCTCGCCGCTGACGCTTGACGATTATCGTGCACGGCAGTATCCGCCACGTCGGCAAGCGGCGCGTTAGCAGAGCTCGCCAGCGGGAGCGGCGAATCATTTACTGTCTGACTATTCATGTTAGAGTGAAAATCATGCTCGGCAATATCACTGTTTTTTGGCTCAGCGAGCGAAGTATCATTTGCCGCGCCTGTCGATTCTTTGTCAAATTGAAATGCGTCAACCGCCGGCCGCCCGGCGCTATGAGTTTCTACTCTAGAATCATTCGTTTCTGTATTAGCATTCAACGATAGAGACGATTCTTGCGTTGCATCGCGCTCGCTGGGCGGCGTAATTGGTTGCACGGTGTGCGGCTTTCGCGACACAATCTGCGAGCGGCGCGCTGTCATATTCGACGACGGATGCACCATATCCATAAACTGACCACGGCGGTGCGAACCAACAATCGGCTTTACCGTCGACTCACTCGCGCCCGCTGGGCGGCTTATTTCTGGCGCGCTGCGGCGTTCAGGTGTCATTGACCGGCTAACGCCCGGCGCCGACTGACCCGCTGAGTCGTTCGCTTTTTTCGCGTTGTTTTTTGCCATTGCCGCACTAATTGAGCGGTCAAGCTCGTCAAAATCAAATTCCGTCACGCCGCTTTCCTCGCTACCGCCTTATCAATTACATCGGCTTTTTTAATAATCTCCGCAAATGCGCGTACATCCAAACTCGTATCGCCGATTAGCAAACCGTCGACACCGTCGATCTGTAAATACGCGCTTGCATTATCAACATTCACGCTACCGCCGTACAGCACGCGCACATGTTTTGCTGCCAACGCGCCAAACAGCTGCTTGATTTGTTTGCGAATCAATTTCACCGCTCGCGACACGTCACGTGGCGCGGCAAATTTGCCCGTACCGATCGCCCAGACCGGCTCGTACGCGACGACAACATGTTCAACTTCAACACTCGTAATGTTTGCAAGTCCGCCAATCAACTGGTCATGGATGGCATCGGCCGTTTCGCCGTCAGCGCGCTCGCTCGCCGTTTCGCCGATACACAACACGGGCGTAATACCGTTGCGCACCGCCGCTTGAACTTTGCTGCGAATATCTTTTGACCGCTCACCAAACACGTGCCGCCGCTCGCTATGACCAACCAAACCGTACTGCACTAATCCCCGCAATTGCGACGCCGACACCTCGCCCGTGTATGCACCATGGTCGCGCCAATAAAAATTCTGTGCCGCGAGATTAAAGTGATGGTGCTGCACCTGCAAATGGAGCGGCTGGACTGCTAACATCGTCGGCGCAAGCACAATCTCGACGCCGCGGCGTTTGCCAACCAGATCGTCCAATCGGTGCACAAACAAGCTCGCCTCGTTCACCGTGAGGTTCATTTTCCAGTTCGCAATGATAAGTTTCTTGCCCACGTTTCGAAAATACTTATGATTAATCTTGTTACCAGTGTACTACACTCGCCGGCGCGCGTCTAGCACTCCGAAGCATCATTTTTTATAAAAAATACACCTCAGACTAAAGAACACCGAGGTGTATTTTATTGCGCTACCCAAACCCGCTACTCAATAACTCGCACGCGCAGCGTATCGGTACCGCCCGTCGCGCCAGGCTGGCGACCGCTCACGACCACAACAACAAGGCGACCGTTACTGCTGTATTTGCCCGTTGTCAGCAACTCCTTCGCGACATTGACGCCAGCATGCTCTTCATCATCGCGAACATAACTGCGCGTCGCATACGACAATGCTAATTGCTGCGCCACACGCGGCGACGGCGTCACGGCGATAATCGGCAACTCAGGGCGAAGCGCCGCAATCCGCGCCGCCGTTGCACCCGACTTCGTCTCGGCGATAATAAGATCTGCATCAACACGCTCTGCCACCTCAACCGCCGCATGCGCGATAGCATTACGACGGCGGTTTGCTTCACCTTCTTCAATCGGCATGTCGTTCATCGGCCAGCGCGACTGCGTGTAGCGCACCGTGTCTGCCATCATTTTCACCGTCTCAACCGGGTAATTTCCGTTCGCCGTTTCATCGCTGAGCATCACGACATCCGTGCCAAGGATTGCTGCCGTCGCAACATCGCTGACTTCGGCGCGCGTCGGCTCAGGACTGTCAACCATACTCGCCATCATCTGCGTCGCCACGATAGACAATTTACCGTATTTACGACACAAGCGAATAATTTCACGCTCAACAATCGGCACGATTTCGGCGCTCGTCTCAACCGCCATATCGCCGCGCGCCGCCATCACGCCATCGGCGGCTTTCACAATTTCCTTCAGCGTTTCCGGCTCAATCGCCGCCTTCGTTTCAATCTTTGCAATAATCTGCGCCGTTGAGCCTTGGCTCACTAAGATTTGCCGCAAGTTATTAACATCATCTGCGCTCTGAATGAAACTCAACGCTACAAAATCAATATCTTTATCAGCGCCAAACTCAATATCTGCCATATCTTTCGGCGTAATAATATCGCCGCCAAAGTCAGTATCCGGCAGGTTCAAGCCTTTGCGGCTCATCAAAAAGCCGTCGTTGTCGATTCGTACTTTAATCGCCGTATCGCTTACGCGCTCAATCATGTGCCCGCGGATTTTACCGTCAAACAAGTAGACCGGCTCGCCAACTTTTACTTTATCCGCCAAGTTGTATTGAATCGGCAGATTCGCGCTGCCGTCATGCTCTTGAACCGCATGGTCAAGAACGATCTCGCTGCCCGCCTTTACGTCAAAGTGATTATCCTTCAACACACCTAAGCGGATTTTCGGCCCTTGCAAATCCTGCAAAATCGCTACCGGACGACCAATTTGCCGGCTCGCATCGCGAATCCATTTGATTTGGTCAAGGCGTTCTTCATAACTGCCATGGCTGAAGTTCAAGCGAAAGCCATTTGCGCCCGCCTCAATCAATGCTTTAATTTTCTCCGGTGAATTCGTCGCTGGCCCCAGAGTCGCCAGAATCTTCGTTCGTTTAATTATATCTTTCATTACCTATATATTTTAGCACAGCAATGATATATTGTGAGGTAGTGAATAAATTCAGTAGTGACCAAATCTATCTTAGGAGTGACAGCCGTGAGATAATAAAGGCGACGCCTGTACTTAAGCACACTCTCGAAATCTCGTATATGTGAATTATCTAGAGAATCTATGAACGATAGCCATATGCCATTAGATGAAGTCCTAAAAATTCTTGCCGAGAATCCGTATATCTCTAAACTATACATTTTTGGCTCGCGAGCGGCAAGGAAAGACGATGACCTTTCTGACATTGATTTGACTGCCATTACACCACATCCGGCTGCTGCCGAAACCTATACTCGTAGGAGTTTGGCAGATAAATTCAGCTTAAGTGCAATTTACACGATTACGAATAACGAGTATGAAATAGCCCGCACCTTTTGCCTGAGCGGTATGAGTCCGTTTCACAAAATTGACATCGGGTTTTCGCTGCCCGGCAAAACCAATTTCTTTCCAAATTCGCAGCTGATTTTTAGCAACGACAACGTTCACGTGCCGCACAAATCAAGCAAAAAATGGACGGAGCCGCGCGCCGAACACGACTATTTCGACGTGATGATGGGTTCGCTGCGCTACATCAAGCACCGCCGTCGCGGTGAAAACTGGCAAGCGTACAAATGCTACCGCGGCTTATTGAGCAGCTGGCAAAGGCGCGCGCGGCGGATTCGCCGCAAAACGCCTACAAAACCTTAGACTCGCAAAATAACGACGAGATTCTAGCATTATTCTTCACTGGCGATCTTCGTGAAAAAGAGCGAAGATATTACGAATTTATTAAAAACCTCATTGAGAGTAAAAGGTTTTTGCCGGAGTTCAGTGAGGATTTACTAAAGATCTGGGAAGATTATGTGGACAGCTAAATACTATATGGAAGTATCTGCTTAATTTAATTGGAGGAGTATTTAAATGTATCTGACGCTATATGAAAGTGCTTTTATAAAATACACTTCTGTCCCGTAAATCCTCTATAAAGCCGACTTTACGATGTTATATTGATAGGATATCTTTAGTTAATGAAACTAACAAAAAACAGCTCGATTGCCAGAGGTAAACGAGCTGTTTTAGACCTGGGCGTATGATAAATCCTTTGATGGTGCGATTTTACGCCCAAGTTCGAACCAGCTTTGAGACAAAAAGCCAAATAATTTAGCCACGCCGCCTAGCACGGCAAGCCGTGCTGCGCTCCAGCCCAGAACACCCTTTGCATATTTTTTGTAATTTCCCCCGCCGTGATTTTATTAGAAAAAGGTAAAGGGTGTTCTGGGCTGGAGCGTCTACCGCAAACGGTAGAGGCGGCGCGGCTTTTGTCGGCAAAGCCGACGCGCTTTGCGCAATAGTCTGAGGGTTATCTGCCAGCTCTTATTGCCGCATCTTCAATCCACCTTCCAAGGTTTGCTGCGCCATTACTCGCATTCCACTTATAGACAGGATATCCTGACGGCAGCGGGTTTACTCCAAGCTTATCAGTATTACCATACTGGTCTTTTATTCCACTTATATGCACACCTATTAAACCTTTACCAAGCTCAATACTTTTTTGTATTTCGTATTGAACCCATCTGCGACTGGCAGTTTGCGCCCCAATAAGTACCACTGTAACAGATGTGCCCTGGAGTTGCCTATCAATCCAATTCTTTATCGCTTGGTCGCCATTACGCTTGATAGATTCCCACTCGGCTTTGTCGTAGAACGGGTTTTTATCTAGATTTGTAATTATGTTACTATTTCGTACTTGCGCGACACGCCACGCATCGCGTTCGTAGTGGAAACTAAAAAATACTTTACGTGCCATGAATTATCCTAACCTCCAATCCATAATTATTTAGCATCAGTACAAGTAGAACAAGCATAACGAGAACAGTGCCATAGAATAGCAGCAATACAGGGCGCCCAAAAAATATTTTTAACCAGCACCTGAATGATATGTCGGACTTTTCGGGAGTTAGAGAATAATCGATCTTCTCTGGTTTGAGCTTAGCAACGTTGTTATAAATACTCCTAAAGGCTCGCTCCATCATAAGGTAATATGCGTCAACACTCCAAAACAATAAGGTTGATACTATAGGCACAATCATGAGAGCCGTATTTGAGTCTTGCGCAGCGAATGCTGAAATACCGGCGATGATAGTAATAGACCAGCCTTTAAAGAGGAAAGAGTTAGACGCCATACGATTAACTACACCTTGTATAAGCTCAAGATGTTTGCGCTTGTCTTCTGCTGTTGCCCCTCCGGTTGCCATGACACCTATTATAATTCTTTTGAGAGATGTTTGCAATGCTAACATTAGCATTTCATAATATGTTTATGCTTTTGCCTTATAGTTAGGGCTAACTATAAAGGTAGTCTCGGATCTTATTTGATATATTCCCAGCCACTACAGTACCCTGTCCACGAAAATACGGCTCAAGTATTGCCAGCGTCTCTCCAGTCGGGAACAGCACAGGCAATATCTGACTTACAATACGTTCATCATCGAACAACTTACGGAATATACGAAGCGGTAGGTCTTTTATTTCTTCTGCGGACTCTTCGGGGTTGGTGTCAAAATTTACGTTTGGCAAGTCAGGTATGTCGTGCCGCCACTTTTCCAAGTTGGTCATGATATCACGCCAAATATCTGGGTAGCCGAGTTTTTCGAACATATCTTGTCCGTACGATACTGATAAGTTTACGCCCCAAGAATCTTGTAATTTTTGCAGTTCCGGCTGGTAAAAGTTGCGGTTTTTGACAAGGCTTGGGTCAATAAAATAGAAAAATCCCCACGCCACTTTGTCTCCGTAAATATCGACCAGTGCCTCTAATTTTTTCTCAAAATTACTAATCTGTCCGCGCTTTTTGGTCGAATCATGGTCATCGCGCACTTTTTGCTCGATGAACAACACTTTGTTGTCTTTCATGAGTAGTTGGTCAATGTCGAGTGCATCGCCCTCTTTAGAGATTATTTTTTGTGGCAAAGGCTGCCAACCCACGCTGATAAGATACTGCTTGATTGCCACTTCAAAAGCGTCGCCAAAACGAATTTCATTTGACTGTAAAAGATTTTGCAGTAATTTAGCTTCTGGCTTGGTTGGGCGAAATAGACCAACGTACCTGTCTGGATATTCGGCAACTTTTCTTATGAGGTCGGGTTTTGACTTGGCAAAGATTTTCTCATCAAAAATTTTCTTGAATTCTTCGTAGTCAAGCATACTTTTTCTCCAGATACTTTTGTCGAATTTCGTCAATCAACACACCGTCGATATACCAAAATGTCCAGCCGTTGCATGACGGCTTGTTTTGTATGATTGCGCCGACTTTGTGAATAGAACCCTCGATGTCACCACTTTTGAGCGAACCGTTGGCGGTAACAACTGCGGAGTATTTGCCGTCTTTGCTGGTGAGCGTAATACCCGCTTTGATAAGTCCGATATCAACCAGTAGACCAAATGCAACACGCGGCGCTTTTGTTTCTAATTTGCTCGTAATGAGCGTTTCGTCGAACGGTGTCGTGTCGGCAAGTCGTTTTTTCGCGACTTTAACATAAGTGCTGTCGCGTTCAATACCAATGTAAGAACGTCCGAGTTCTTTTGCGGCAATCGCCGTCGTGCCGCTGCCGAGAAATGGGTCAAGTACAATGTCGCCCGGTTTTGTGGTTGCATTGATAATTCGGCGAAGCAATGTAAGCGGTTTCTGTGTCGAGTGAGCTTTTTCGCCGTTAATTTTAATCCGCTCTTTACCGCTGCAAATCGGAATTAACCAATCACTGCGCATCTGCTTATCTTCGTTGTGGGCTTTCATAGTTTTATAATTAAAAGTCGGCTTTGATTTTTCAGATTTTCCAGCCCAGATTAGCGTTTCGTGTGAGTTGTTAAAGCGCGTGCCCTTAAAATTTGGCATAGGATTTGTTTTAATCCAAAGAATATCATTCAGAATCCAATAGTTGAGGTCTTGGACGATTCGACCAACGCGAAAGATATTGTGATAGCTGCCAATCACCCAAAGTGAACCATTGTCCTTGAGAACGCGGCGACATTCGGTAAGCCATTTGGTCGTAAAGTCATCATAAGTAGCAAAGCTATCATATTTATCCCAGTCGTCATCAACCGCAGACACTTTTGTATTGTTTGGTCGCCACAAATCGCCTTTGAGCTGCAAGTTGTACGGCGGGTCGGCAAAAACAAGGTTAATCGACTTGTCGGGCAGTGTTTTTAATAATTCTATGCAGTCGCCTTGTAATACGACATTGGTTTCTAGTAATTTTTTACTCATGGACGCCTTTGAGTTTTAAGTTGATTTATCTTGAGTAAAATCCGCACATAAAAAACGGACACCTACTCTAGGCGTCCAACCAACAATTGGGATTTGAACCAAAAGTTTTTCGAGCAAGTGCCCGTTTTTCTGGTTCAAATACCAAAATACTGGGAAAATCCCTAAGATGTTAATTGTTGGTTGGACTGCTTTATTATACCATTTCTTGCATACTTACAGAATAAACACACAAGAAACCCGCCAAAGTTGCTAAAGCAACAGCGCACCCACCCAGAACACCCTTTACCTTTTTCTAATAAAATCACGGCGGGGGAAATTACAAAAAATATGCAAAGGGTTTTCTGGGCTGGAGCGCAGCACGGCTTGCCGTGCTAGGCGGCGTGGCTAAATTATTTGGCTTTTGTCTCAAAACTGGTTCGAACTTGGGCGTAAAATCGCACCAAATCGGAACTAAAACGGAAACGGTCGCCCGAACGGGCGGCTTTTTCGCTGGCGGCGCGCAGCGCCGACCAGCGATTTTTCTGGGGGGAGTTAAG
>JABCOJ020000011.1 GCA_013333675.2 Candidatus Saccharimonadota bacterium
CAATATACTAGTATAACTATGATATATAATGGAGCTATGACAGTACATTTCGCAACACCCGCTGAGATTGACCAGTGGGACGAGTTAGTGAGTAAAAATCCAAACGGCGGTGATTTTTTCCAGTTGGCAGCATTCGCACATATCAAGCAGCAGCGCGGGTGGACGCCGCGGTATATCGTGACGGATCGCGCAGCACTGTTAGCACTCGAAAAGCGTGCGGCCGGTTTTGGTAAGTTGTGGTATTGCCCGCAAGGTGTAGGTGCTGCGAGCGCCGAGGATACGGCAATGATTTTGCATGATCTACAGGCGTTTGCGCGCACGCAAGGCGTATTTGCGGTGAAATGCGAGCCGCAACTCATTGACGCACCAGAAACACGCCAAGCGCTGCTACAAGCGGGCTTACAGCGTTCTACTGATGTACAGCCGACAATGTCGACGATTTGGCTTGATATCCGCCCGGAATTAGCGGTTATTGAAGCACGTTTCAACAGTAAAGTCCGCTATAATATTCGCCAAGCGCGCAAGGGCGAGGTACACTGCCGCGTTATGCCGGCAGAGGAATCGACATACCAAGCGTTTTATGAATTGTTTACCGAAACAGCAAACGGGCGTTTCGTGATTCGTCCGTACGAATACTACCGGAAGTTTTGGAGCGAATACTGCGAGAGCGGGCATGGATTTATCATATTTGCCTACGATGACGGACAACTTGCGTCGGCAGATTTCGTTATGACGCTCGGGCACAAAGCTAGCCGCAAAGACGCTGGCAGCACGCGCCGTAAAACCACGCGTGGCATTCCTGCCCTTTTGATTCTCGAAACGATTCGCGAACTGAAAAAGCGCAGCATCACCGACTACGACCTCTGCGGCGCGCCGCATTCAGCGCACATCAAAGATAAAAACCACCCGTTATACGGCGTTGGACAATTCAAAGCGGGATTCAACGACCATGTCACCGATTATGCTGGTACATATTTATTGCCGGTGCGTCCATGGCGGGCGAAGTTATGGCAGCGTTTCGTTGAAAAACTCGTGCGCGCTATATATTATCGCCTGAAGCACCAGGCATGGTACTAGGTTTTCTTGAGTAATTCTTTCACAACCTCGGCGTCATTCCACGGGACGCGCTCGCCGTTGATAATGCGGTAGACTTCGTGCCCCATGCCGGTGATAAGTACCGTATCGCCTTTCGCGGCAAGGCGAAGTGCTTTTGCGATTGCGTCGCGCCGGTCGGGGATTTCAGTTGTTTTTACTGCGCCGCTTTTTACGCGTTCTATACCGTCGTAAATCATTTTACGAATTGCCGCCGGGTCTTCATTATAGCTTTCTTCGTCGGTCAAAAAGATACGATTAGCAAGGCGCGCAGCGATTTCGCCCATAATCGGGCGCTTTTCTTTATCGCGGTCGCCCGTCGCGCCGAAAACGAGCAGCACGCGGTTTTTTGTGATTGCTTTGACAGCAGTGAGGATTTTCTCAAGCCCGTCTGGCGTATGCGCATAATCAACGATCACATCATACGGCGTGTTAGTGTTGACGCGCTCAAATCGCCCCGGCACGCTTTCGAGATTCGCGGCGCCCTCAACAATATCCTTCAGCGATACGCCAAGCAGATACGCAGCGCACACCGCAGCAGTCATGTTGTATACATTAAATTTGCCCGGCAGATTTGTGGCAAGCTCCAGCTTAGTTTGATGGTCAATCGTGATGGACGCCTCTGTTCCCTTGCGGTACAATTTTACGCGGTCAATATGCGCTTCGGCGTCGGCATGTTCGCCGTAAGTAATTTTCTGAGCTTGCGCGGGAAATTTGTTAAAATACTCAAACCATTCATCGTCGCGGTTCAGGACGATATATTTTGGATTTTGCGCAAACAGGCGGCTTTTTACCTCGGCGTATGCCTCCATCGTTTTATGGTAATCTAAATGATCTTGCGTCAGATTGGTCATAATTGCCATCTCGACCGGCACGCCTTCAAGTTTATGCTGGTGAATCGCATGGCTCGGAAATTCCATCACTACAAAATCAACATGCGCTTTCTTGGCGCGGCGGAAGAATCGCTGCATTATTGCTGTGCTCGCGACAGTAGCATTTAAGTCGTTGCGTCTTGTTTGCCCGGCAATCTCAATCGTTGCAGTGCTAAACATCGCTGTTGTGTAGCCAGCCTCTTTGAGAATTTCGTTCAAATAATTAACTGTCGTTGTTTTGCCGTTCGTGCCGGTTACAGCGATGACGCGAAGATGCTTCGCTGGATTACCATACCGCATACGCACCAGCCGAACGCGCATTTTGCGGTACCGCTCCTCTAGCTGATGCACTAAACGAACAGGCAGTATTGCTCGCACGCCTCTCACTAACAGCTGCTTCATAATTCTATCGTACCACTTTTTGCGGCAAACCGGCTAGTATCTAGGCGTGCTCCCTGGGTGGTATAATAAAATTGATGAAAATTTTGGGAATTGAGTCGAGTTGCGACGAGACAGCGGCGGCGGTCGTTGAGGATGGCTTTCGCGTATTGTCAAGCGTGGTAAATTCGCAAATTGATATTCACGCGCAGTACGGCGGTGTTGTACCAGAAATAGCCGCACGCAGCCATATCGAGGTGATAAATCCGGTGATTCGCGAAGCGCTAGCGCAGGCGCAGTGCAGCTGGGATGATATTGATGCGATCGCTGTCACTTACGCGCCCGGTTTAGTTGGCTCATTGCTGGTCGGCGTACTTGCCGCGCGGACGCTCGCAATTTTACGCAATAAGCCGCTCTACGCGATTCACCATGTCGAGGCGCACGTGTATGCGAATTTTATTACCGAAAGCAATGGCTCGACACTACAACTACCGTCAAAGCAACCGGAATTCCCCCTGCTCGCACTCATTGTATCGGGCGGACATACGCAGCTGGTATTGTTCCATGGCCATGGTGATTATGAATTGCTTGGACAGACGCAAGACGACGCTGTTGGCGAGGCTTTTGATAAGGTCGCGAAAATCCTTGGACTCCCCTACCCTGGCGGCCCGTCAATTGCCGCTGCTGCTGAGCATGGCGACCCCGAAAAATATCATTTGCCAAAGGCAAAGCTTGATAATCCGTATAATTTTTCGTTCTCCGGGCTTAAAACGGCCGTTCTACGGGCGGTGCAGCACGCAGTAGGTAAAGACTTCACATTTCCATCACACGAGCTACCAAGGCTCGTAAATGACGTTCAGCGGGCAGATTTTGCGGCGAGCTTTCAGCGCGTAGCGGTTGAAACTCTAGTGGAGCGTACGCTGCGTGCGTATAGCGACTTTGCGCCGCGGTCGGTCGTGATTGCTGGCGGCGTGGCGGCGAATCAGGAACTGCGGCGTCAACTATCAGCCCGCTTGCCGATTGCGATTGAATATGCGCCGATGAAATTCTGTACAGATAATGCAGTGATGATTGCTACGCTCGGGTTTTTCCATGCTCAGTACGGCACGCCTGCCGATCCTTACGCTCTTGATGTCATTCCAAGTTTATCTATGGTAAATACAGCTTGGAACTCTACAAAGGTGTTGTAAATGGCACAACTATTTACCTCTGTTACTGACAAGAACTTAGCCGCATTGCTGTACGGTGGCGCGATTGGTATATTACCAACCGATACGGTGTATGGTTTGGTATCAGTTATTGCCGCCGAGCCGATTAAGCGCCTCTATGCGGCGAAGCCGCGCCAGTCGCATGCCGGTACGGTTATCGCATCGTCGGTTGATGATTTGATCGCACTTGGGCTTGATGAGGCAACCTTACAGCATGTTTCACCTTTGTGGCCGGCACCTCTGAGCGTGGTGGTTGCGGTACAGCATGTTCCTAAGTTTTTGCGCGAGGAACGCGGTAGTCTTGCGGTCAGGATACCAGAGGATAAGGCGCTACGGTCGCTGCTGCAAAAGACCGGTCCGCTCATGACGACAAGTGCGAATAAACACGGCGAAAAGACAGCGGCAACTATCTCGGCGGCGCAGCATATTTTTGGCGATTCCGTTGATTTTTATGTTGACGGCGGCGATTTGAGTAACCGCCCGCCTTCAACGATTATTACGGTGGATGCTCATGGAGTTATAACAGTACTGCGTGAAGGTGCTGTGCCAGTGCAGTCGCTTGCTGGTGTTTAGTGTTTGATATATCGGATTATTTTTTTAGCGGCTGGCAGCAATCTTGTCCAGACGCCATAAAGCGGACTGAGCGGATAGTCGTACGTACCAGCGAGCATATCCTCATGATCAGCAAAACCGCGTTTGAAATTACTAATACCGTCATTAAGCAGCCCGTTCATGTCATAGCGGTTAATCCCCCACTCTTTGCACTTGCGGATAGCAAACCACTTCAGCGCGTAGTTTGCTCGTAGCGCCTGCCCGCGCTCGTTCATGCCGCCGTACAGCTCGAAAGCGGTTTCTTGACTGGCAGCGAGCCAGACGAATGCGATCGGCTCGCTGCCTTCGTAGGCGGCAAAGATAAGCGACGAGTCGCCCAGGTTGATGTGGACGTCACGGTAATATTGATCGTCGTGAAGAGCAAAACCAGCACGTTCTGCTGTCTGATGATAAATTTCGAGTAATTTTTCGATATCGTCCATCGCTTTGACACGGCGCAACGTGATACCTGCCCGTTCTGATTTACGGATATACTGGCGTGTTTTTTTCGCCATTGCAGCAAGCAACTCCTCTTCGCTGTGGTGCAAGTCTAAAATTAACGTTTTTGGTATAAGAATAGTATTTGACGATCGCTGCCACCCCGCTGCCGTTGGAGCTAACTCTGTATCAGGTTCGACGGTTAGCAGCGTGCCGGGTAAATGCTGCGACGCGTACGCTGCGAGCGCCTCGTATACTGCTGCAGTATCCCCTTCCCTACAGACTGGACCGCGCGGCACGTAACAGAGGCGGCGAAAAGGCTTTGGTAGTATTCTCTCTAAAATCTGTGCGGCACCGGCAACTCCGCCCTGCTGATCGGTAAACAATACGCGGTGCGCGTGCCAGTTGTGCGCCGATTTTACCTCTCCCCACCCCCACAGCTGAAGCGGGTGTCCGCCTAAATCGTATATTACTTCGTTCCACACCGTTGATTCGGTGCATTCATTCCCTTGTAACATACACTCAGTATACACGGAGTTATGGTATAATGAAAAGGAATACAAACACGTGAGAAAATAAAAGGTGCAAGGATAACAGAGGTGAGGGCGCTTATGCTGAGCGATTCCTGGGTTATCTTTTTGATTTTTAGTTTTCACGTGAATAACCTAATGAATAAGAAGAGCCGATATGAATTTAGCAAAAGCTTATACACCGAATGACTACGAACCAACAATCTATGCGATGTGGGAGAAATCGGGTGTTTTTGCGCCCAAAGGCGAGGGCGAGCCGTATGCGATCGTCATGCCGCCACCAAATGCGAATGGCAATTTGCACGTTGGGCACGCGCTCGGGTCGGCGATCCAGGATATTTTAGTACGTTATCACCGAATGCGCGGCTATGATGCTGTGTATATTCCTGGGGCAGATCATGCAGGCTTTGAGACGTGGGTAGTGTACGAACGCGAGCTCGAAAAGCAAGGGAAGACACGGTTTAATTTCGACCGCGAAGATTTGTACGCTCAAGTATGGGATTTTGTGGCGGCGCGGCGCGGCGACATGGAATTGCAGCTGCGCGCGATTGGTGTGAGCGCCGACTGGGATCATTTAGTGTTTACGCTGGACGAAAAGGTGATTGATACGGTATATGACACGTTTGAAGCGATGTGGCGCGATGGGCTTATTTATCGCGGCGAGCGCATTGTGAATTACTGCACCAAACACCAGACGAGTTTTTCAGATTATGAAGTTGTCCATAAAAACGAAAAGAGCAAGCTTTGGAAAATTGCTTATCCACTCATTGACAGGGTAGGGGAGATTATCATCGCGACAACACGCCCCGAAACATTATTAGGCGACGTGGCGGTGGCGGTTCACCCGGATGATGAGCGCTATAAAGATCTGATTGGCAGTAAGGTGCAATTGCCAATCGTCCATCGCGAAATTCCGATTATCGCCGACGAGTATGTTGACCGTACCTACGGAACGGGTGCAGTGAAAATCACGCCGGCGCACGACCCGAACGACTTTGAAATCGGGCAGCGCCATAATCTCAAGACAGTGCAAGTAATCAATTTTGATGGCACCATGGTAAACGTACCGGCGCAATTCAAAGGGTTAACCGTTGAAGAGGCGCGTAAACGCGTACTAACAGCGCTTGATATTGACGAGCTGCGGCGCGGCGAAGAAAATATTGAGCACCAAGTCGGGCACTGTTATAAGTGCGGCACAGTGATTGAGCCGCTTGTCAAAGAGCAATGGTTCGTGAAAATGCGCGGGTTGGCCGATCGGGCGATTGCAGCGATTCAAAACAGCGATGTGGCCTTCACGCCAGCAAATAAAGGTTCGGTTGTCATTAATTATCTGAAGGATATTAAGGATTGGAACATTAGTCGCCAAATTCCGTGGGGAATTCCAATCCCGATGTTCCAGTCGCAGGATAATTTAGATGATTGGCGCTTTGATCGTCGTGTTGATCAAAAGCAGATTGTTGTAGATGGTACAACATATCGTCGCGAAGAGGATACGCTTGATACGTGGTTTAGTAGTAACCAATGGCCGTACATCACCACCGACTATCTAGCAAAAGGCGATTTAAGCCGCTTTTATCCAACGGCGGTCATGGAGACGGCTGGTGATATTTTGTTTGTTTGGGTGGCGCGCATGATTATGATGGGTCTGTATCGCACCGATAAGGTACCGTTCCGTCACGTGTACTTGCACGGGCTTGTACTTGACGAAAAGGGCGTGAAGATGAGTAAAAGCAAAGGTAATGTCATCAACCCGATGGAATACGTATCAGAGTATGGCTCTGACGCGTTGCGTATGGGTGTGATTTCGAGTCGTAGCGCTGCGCAGCCGCAAGCCTTTAATACTGGTAAAGTTGTCGCGGCGCGTAATTTCTGCAATAAGCTATGGAACATTGCACGCTACATTGAAGCATCTGTTGCGGACGAAACGCCCGCGGCTGAGCCGATTCCGCAGTCGCTGGCGGATCATTGGATTTTGGGCCAACTTAGTGAGGCGCAGCAGCAGGTTGAAAAACAACTCGAAAGCTATCATTTTGCTGAAGCCGCTGAAACGATTTACCATGTTGTATGGGATGATGTCGCCGATTGGTTCGTTGAAGTAAGCAAAGTTGAGCAGAATATCAACATGAACGCGTATGTTCTTGACGCTATTTTGCGCTTATCGCACCCATTTGCGCCATTTGTGACTGAGACAATTTGGCAAGCATTGCCATGGCATGATACGATCCTGGCGGGCGAAGCGTGGATAAAGCCTGCCAAATACGATGATATCGCCGCTGGGCAGTTTGGCCGGCTGAAAAATTTAGTAAGCGAAGCACGCTATGTGATGAGCGAGCTGCCGGGCAATAAGCGGTGCGGCATGCTGTATATGGACGATTCGCTCGTAGCGGATAATGCTGAGTTGATTCAAAAGCTTGCGCGCGTGAAATCAGTTGAGCATGTTGACCAGGCGAGGGGATTGCGTTTAGCAGCAAGCGGACGCGACGCCTGGCTTGACTTAGACGACAATACGCTGTACGAGCATCAAACGAATCTCGAAAAGCGTTTAGCGAACGTGCGCCAACAGGTGAAAACGCTTGAAACGCGTTTGGCAAATGAAAACTACACAGCGAAAGCGCCGGCTCATCTAGTGGAAGAATCGCGCCGTCAATTGGCGGAAGAGCGAGCGCTTGTGAAACGCTTGCAAACTGAGTTGCAAGTCATTGCACGCAGCTAGTCAAGGATTGGCAGGTTAGCATTATCAAATGCGTGGCGTCCGCCTTCTTCAAGAACGGCGAGAATGCGCTTGTGGTGATGGCGGCGATCCGGCGCGATGCTCGGCGACTGGTATGTAAAGCTATGCGACAACATTGAACTGCTCGCATCGTGGTCGGAATGCGTATGCGGCGTACGCGCTTCGCTAATCGCTTTCACATCCAGCGAGGTTAGCTTGCTTATCTTTGCCTGCTTCGCCGTTTCAATCACGTGCTCAACATGGCTGTCGTGCACTGCAACACCGCTAGTGATACACAGGCTCAGTGTGGCGATGAATATTCGGGCTAGGTAGTCAAAATATGTCATTGTCTATTGTTTGTGTTTAGTAGTATCGTACTACTTAATTTAGCATAAACTTTATTAAAAGTCAATAGCATGATACGGTTAACTTGTTGATGAGTTTAGAAAGAGCGGTATAATGAGGCCCATAACAATTTTGCTTGTTGCTGGACAATATCTGATTCCGGCTTCTGTGTAGATATTAGTATAATCACTAATCTAAACAATCCTAAATCGTAAGTAAACTAATGAATGATTCAATGGTCTCGGTTAAACTATCTACTCTACCTGTTTGAAGTTTGCTAGATGTCTGCAGTTTACTTCAGTGTTCCATATTAGCTTACTGAATTAGATTCAGACTATCGTGTCTACTAAGGAGTCCGCTCAATTAATCTGCCCGTGAGAGGTTGATAGGGGTTGTTAAGTAAGCTAGAAATTATTGTTACTCATGGCGGATGATAACTATTATAAAAATCTAAGAGAACTACTCGTGGTGATATTTTCCACCTTGGGCGATTTCCTGTGCACGGTATAATTGCTCGACAAGAATAAGTCGCACTAGCTGGTGGGGAAATACCAGTGGACTAAGCGACCATACTAGATTAGCACGAGAACGTAATGCATCGGTAACGCCATATGCGCCGCCGATAACAAAGGTAGGTGTGCGGTTGCTTGTGAATGCTTGGCTAAGAGACCGCGACAGGGCAGGGGAGTTAAGCAGTTTCCCACGTTCATCAAGGACGATAACGAAATCATCTGCTCGGCAACGAGACAATATGCGTTCAGATTCATCGCGGCGAGCCTTATTGTCATCAAGCGGACTGTGCGACAATAATTCCCACGTGATATTCCATGGGCGCTGCAGGCGTTTTTGATAACGCTCTATGCCGGCAGCAACCCAGGGTTCGTGTTTTTTACCTATAGCAATGATTTTAAGCATTAGTTCGCAGTTTTTCTGCCATAGCCGCAAGCGCGTCATGATCAACTGGCGATTCTGTATCCTGTGGCTGCTTTAATTCCGCTTCGCTGCCGATCGGAATCAGATGGATATGCGCATGCGGCACACCATATCCCATCACGACCGAGGCAACGCGCGGGCGAATCTTGAGGCGCTCAATGTGTTTCGCAAGACGCTTTGCAACGTTCCAGAGGTGAGCGTACGTGTTGTCGTCTAAGTCCCACAAGCTATCAACTTGTTTTTTTGGAATAACGAGCGTATGTCCCTCAACTTGCGGATGAATGTCAAGAAATGCAATCACTCTGTCGTCTTCGTAGATTTTGTGGCAAGGCAGTTCGCCTTTGATAATTTTAGTAAAAATCGAATCTTCCATAACTATATTATACACCGTGCATCTGGTATAATACGTAGGCAACATGGAGAGGTGCAGGAGTGGTTGAACTGGCCGCTCTCGAAAAGCGGTATGGGGCAACTCATCGAGGGTTCGAATCCCTCCCTCTCCGCCATGAATAATACGCGAGGCTTGCTCGCGTATTATTTTTGTAGCATGGCTAAACCCGCTTACCGCCGCGCAAACATTTCTTTGAGCGACACCTTGCGGCTGTATTCAAGCGCACCGAAGCGAAATACGCGTACGGCGAGTATCAGTACAAATATTGATGAAGCGAGCAGAATGAGCGCGCCTGCAGCAATTTCCCATGGCTGTAGGTTGCCGGCGGCGTTACGCATGAGCAGGGGGATCGGCGAGGTTAGCGGAAAGAGGCTCAAAAACCGTACGATCGGTGCATCTGGCATTGAGATAAACAGCGACACAGCATAGAGTGGTCCATATAGTGCGATCATTACGAATCCCATAAATTGATTTGCCTCGCGTGCGGTCGGCATAGTGGCGCCAATTAGTACGAGCACGCCGGTGAAAAATGCAAAACTGAGAGCAAAAATTACCGCAGCGACTCCAATTCGCGCCCAGTCGACGGGCAAACCCGACAAATCAATATTCGGCAGATTGAGCTGATTACGGAACAGCAGGTAGCCGATTAGCACGGGC
This sequence comes from Candidatus Saccharimonadota bacterium, assembly GCA_013333675.2. Classification (GTDB taxonomy): domain Bacteria; phylum Patescibacteriota; class Saccharimonadia; order Saccharimonadales; family Saccharimonadaceae; genus Saccharimonas. The sequence continues at coordinate 10,146 of JABCOJ020000011.1, forward strand.
GCCGCTACGAGAACACCCTGAATTAGCATGAGGACAATGAGCGAAATAATTTTGCCGATGATTAGCGTGCGCGCTTCAATTGTCGTGAGGATCATTTCGATCACGCGGTTCTCTTTCTCTTCAGTCGTGCTGGTAAGCGCTTGTCCAGCGAAGAATGACATCAGCACATAAAACAGTACAAGGAACACGCCTGGTAAAACCATCTCTTTGAGCGGATCGTACGTATGCCCGTCGCGGTAAATCGTCGTGTCGCTAGTTACTGTGTTCTGTAAAACAGTGCGAATCTGTGGCGATACGGTGTTTTGCACCGACTGACTAAGTAGCGCTAATGCTACCGAGCTGTATCGTCCATTCTCAAATAGGCCAACATTCTTGCCGTAAACCTCTATACGGCGAGAGCTTACATCAGCAGGATAGTAAAAATAGGCATCAACTGTACCATTCTTAACTGCGGCGATGCCAGCCTCTTTAGTCACCATTTTGACATGGAACGTGTTTGTTATCTGTGAATTCAATAGACGGGAATCGTCGGTGATAGCAATACTGAATGGCTGCTCTTTTAGCTTATCAGCGGCATCTTGCGTGGCTTTGTTCGACAAAAACACGATACCGAATACCGCACCGATCATAATTGGGAAACCGAACACCATCGCCCAAAACGATTTCTTTTTAAGCACGCGAATGACCTCAAAAGTAATAACGGTTGATAAATTATGCATGGCGCGCCTCCTGTTCTTGATCATTCTCGTTGCCGTATACGCTTAGGAAAATGTCGTCAAGCGATTTGCCGCCAAATTGTTTGCGTATTGCCGCGACCGTTCCGTAAGCACGCGCTACGCCATCTTTCAGCAGGATAACGCGGTCACACAAGCGTTCAACTTCTTCCATTTGGTGCGTGATCATAATAACGGTCGCACCTTTAGCTTGGTGTTCCTCAATGATTTCCATGAGTAACCGGCGGTTTACCGGGTCAAAACCTTTCGTCGGTTCGTCTAAAATTAGCAGCTCCGGATCGTTCATAATGGTAATACCGAGCTGTACTTTTTGTTGTTGGCCGCCTGATAATTTATCAAGGCGGGTCGCCGCTTTGTCTGCTAGATTTACGCGCTGCAAAAATGTCATTGAGCGTGCTCGCGCTTCGTTTTTGCTGAATCCCTTCAGCCGGCCAAAATACACCATTGTGTCAATGACGGTTTCTTTTTTATACAGCCCGCGCTCTTCCGGCAGATAACCAAGTTTCACGCCGCCCGACACGCTGTACGGCTTGCCGTTTACTAATAGCGTGCCGCTCGTCGGCGCGTAAATGCCAAGCAGCGCGCGGATTGTCGTCGTTTTACCCGACCCGTTGCTGCCGAGAAACCCGAATGTTTCGCCACGATTCACCGTAAAACTTAGATCTTTTATTACTTCAACGTCGCCGAATTTCATCTTGAAATGGTCGACTGCTACAATTGCTTCGTTCATGTGCATATTGTAATATGCGGCAACTATCTGTAGCAATAGGCGAACGAAATGCGATATGATAGAAGATATGAAATCATCGTGGAGGTTAGGCGCGACAGCGTGCGTCGGCGGCTTTGCGCTAATGGCGTATGAGTTGGTGGCAGCGCGGCTGCTTGCGCCGTCAGTTGGTAGTTCGACATACGTATGGACGGGCGTGATCGGCGTGATTATCATTGCACTGAGTGCAGGCTGCTGGCTGGGCGGGCGTGTCGCGGACTATCGGCATGCGCCGCAGGACGTTGGACTGCTGCTGATAATTGCTGCAGCGCTGGTGGTGGCGACGATGTTGAGTGCAAACGATGTGCTGCGCTGGCTGACGACGGCCTTAGACGAGCCGCGTATACAAGCGGTTGTTGCAGCATTGGTGTTGTTCGCGCCGGCAAGTTTCGTGCTTGGCGCGGCATCACCCTACTTAGCGAAGTTGAATGTATCATCGCTCGACACGGCGGGACGGTCGGTGGCAAATTTGAGTGCGCTTGATGCGGTGGGCGGTATCGCCGGAACGTTTGTCGCTGGGTTTGTGCTGCTCGGCGCGATTGGACTAAACGAGACGTTGGCACTGGTAGCAGGCATCTTGTTAGCGACGAGCTGGTTGTTTATGCCGCGGTGGCAGTGGCGGCTGCGGGCGCTGATGGTCGGAGTGGTAATTATCGCAGCCTTGAGCGGATTGTGCGCGCCGAAGCGCGGCGATGTGTCGGTAGAGACTCCAAGCGCGCATTATTCCATCGTTAATTACACGAATAATGGCAGGCAAATCCGCGGCCTCGTGACTGGGCCGACCGGCGTGCAGTCTGGCGTATATCTTGATGGCGCAAAGGACTTGCCGTTTTGGTATACGCGGCGTATGGTTGAAACGACAATCGCCGCTAAACCGCGCACGGTGCTGCTGCTTGGCGGCGGCGCATTTACAATGGCAGAGTATATGGCGCGGCAATTGCCAAACACGCAGATTGACGTGGTAGAAATTGACCCGGGTTTGGAAAATATATCGCGGCAGTATTTCGGCTACCAGCCGCTACCAAACGTAAAGCTGATTTTTAATGACGCGCGCACGTATATTCAACACACAGACCAACGCTATGACGTCGTATTGATTGACGTTTATAACGGCGGTGAAATTCCGTACTCGCTATTGACGGCAGAGTATGGCAACGAATTGGCGCGAATCGTACGCGAAGATGGACTTGTGGTGGCAAATCTTATTGCCGGGCTGAATAATACACCGTGCCGCGAGTTATTTGCGGCGTTTGATGCGGTGTACCGTCGTACCTGGCCGTATGCGCGGTACGCAGCGCAGCACCGTGATTTATCGCGCGGCAATTATGTTATCGCGTACAGCAAAAAACCGCGGACGATGCCTGCAGCAATGTCTCCGCTGCAGCCGCTTGGCGGCACGCTTTATACCGATAATTTCATTCCAAACGACAGGCTATATGAAGCATGCCGCAGGGCGGTACGTTAGTTTGCGTGGTAAAAAATACATAAGCAAAATGCTTGCAATATCCATATATAGTGTCTATAGTTTATAAACAGACGCTACATATATAGCAGTCGAGCAAATAAACACGTGCGCAAATAATTAGTACGACGGCTTATTCTGCCAGAATAAAGGCGGGGTTAGTTTTTTGCGCTCTAATAGGCATCAATAATAAACGGGGGAATATGAGCGATATTACAATCATTAAGCGCGACGGCAACAAAGAACCGTTTGACGCGAACAAGATCAATCTCGCACTTATGAAAGCGAGCGAGGGTTTGCCGGATCAAATCTCGAAAGTTGTGCAAGTTGCGAGCGAATTGCGGCTGACGCTTTTTGACGGCATGACGACAGAGCAATTGAATGAAGCGGTAATCCAGACGGCGCTGCAAAACGTTAAAGACGATCCAGACTTTGATACAATTGCGGCGCGGCTGCTACTAAAAACAATGTACAAAACACTGCTCGGCGACTACGAAACAGACGATGAGCTAAAGGCGCTGCATGCGCGCGAGTTTCCAAAATATATCAAGCAAGCGGTAAAAGACGGGTTGCTTGATATACGTATGGCGGATGCAAACGTGTTTGATTTAAGCGTATTGGCAGCAGCGCTTGATCCAACACGCGACCGCTTGAGCAAGTATCTCGGCGTCATCACGAACAAAAACCGCTACGCACTGCGTAAAAACGACGGCTCGCCGCTTGAGGTACCGCAGTTCACGAACATGCGCATCGCGATGGGGCTAAGCTTTAACGAACCGAACCCGACCAAAGCAGCAATTCGCTTCTACCGCCACATGAGCAACTTAGAATATAGTCCGGGCGGCAGTACGCGTGTCAACGCTGGCGGCACATTCCCGCAGTTAAGTAATTGTTTCGTCATTGACGTTAACGACGATATGGAGTCAATCGCAAAAAGCATTCACGATACTATGTGGATTGCTAAAGGTACAGGCGGTATCGGCATTAGCATGAGTAAGCTGCGTGCTGCTGGCAGTCCGGTAAAGACTACGAACACGGAATCGACCGGTCCAATTCCATTTATGAAGATGATCGATACGGCACTGTTTGCCGTTAGTCGCAAGGGCAAGAAGGCTGGGGCGGCGGCACTCTATATGGAGAACTGGCATCTTAATTTTCCACAATTTATCGACCTGCGCCAAAACTCGGGCGATCCGTACTTGCGGACACGCTTCGCAAACACAGCGGTATTTCTATCAGACGAGTTCATGAAGCGCGCCGAAAATGATCAGGATTGGTATTTGTTCGACCCAGCAGAGGCGAGCGATTTAACTGAATTGTATGGTACGGCGTTTAGCAAACGCTATCGCGAATATATTAAACTGGCAGAAGCCGGTAAACTGCGTACGTTTAAGAAACTATCGGCGCGGCAGCAATACCGCCAGATTCTGATGAGCCTACAGGCCACGAGCCACCCGTGGCTCACTTGGAAAGACGCGATCAACGTGCGGGCGCTCAATAATAATTCTGGTACAATTCATTTGAGCAACCTCTGCACCGAAATCACGCTGCCGCAAGACAGTAAAAATATTGCGGTATGCAACCTCATTAGCTTGAACTTATCGGCGTTTTTGCAACGCGATAAGACATGGGCTTGGGATCGGCTTGAGCAGGCGACCCGCTCGGCGGTGCGCCAACTGGATAACCTTGTTGATATTACCAGCACGCCGGTTGAAGAAGCGATGCATTCAAATATGCAAAATCGTGCGGTTGGGCTTGGCTATATGGGATTTGCGGATATTCTTGAGAAGCTTGAGATCAGCTATGAATCGGATACGGCGTACGAGCTGATTGACCAGCTAAGCGAGTTTATCAGTTACTACGCAATCGACGAATCGGCGAATCTGGCGAAAGAGCGCGGCAGCTATCCGAATTTCAAAGGCAGCGGCTGGAGTAGAGGGTTATTACCGATTGATACGATCGCAGCGCTTAGCGAGAGCCGCCAGCAAACAGTGAACATCTCAACCAAGCAGCGTTTAGATTGGGAAACATTGCGTTCTAAGGTAAAGAAAGGGATGCGCAATGCGACACTTATGGCGATTGCGCCAACCGCAAACATCTCGCACGTGACTGGCACGACGCCGGGGCTCGATCCGCAATTCAGCCAAATTTTCAGCCGCAGCACGTTAAACGGTAAATTCCTTGAGGTTAACCACAACTTGGTAACGAAATTAAAGGAGTTAAAGCTATGGGATGAGCTAAAAGACGAGCTACTCATTAACCAAGGCGATATTCAAGGTATGGAGCAAATCCCGCAAGCAGTGCGCGATGTTTATAAAACGAGCTTCCAACTGTCGCCGTACGCGTTTATTGAGGTAGCGGCGCGGGCGCAGAAATGGGTTGATCAGGCGATTAGCCGTAATATGTATCTGGAAACGCGCGATATTGATGAGTATGAAAAGATCTACCGTGAAGCCTGGCGCCGTGGCCTTAAGACGACATACTACTTGCATGTAAAACCGCGTCATCAATCAGAACAGACTACTGTTGCTGCAAACAAGGCAGAGAAAATTCAGAAAGAAAATCAGCGCAAAGTTGGATTCGGCTTTGCACGGAAAAAATAAGAGGAGGAACTATGACAGCATCAACACAACCAAAGGGAATTTTAGGCTCAGGCTTGCGCGAC